>JANYBA010000009.1 GCA_025360985.1 Gammaproteobacteria bacterium
CCCTCCGCCGCGCGGACTGGATCGACGCGGCGGCGGCGACGTTCTCGACCATCGCCGATGGCATGGATGCGCGCGGCCGCTTGCCCGCCGTGCTTGGACGTGACCCGCCGCCCCCGGGCTTCCTCGACGACCATGCCTTCGCGCTGCAGGCGGCGCTGTCGCTGCTGCGCGCGCGTTGGTCCAGCGCCGTTCTGTCGACAGCGATCCTCTTGGCCGAATGCCTGCTGCGCGATTTCGCCGACGAAGACAATGGCGGCTTCAACTTCACCGCCAACGATCACGAACCGTTGCCGCAACGTCCCAAACCCTGGCAAGACGAATCCACGCCGTCCGGCAATGGCGTGGCCGCGCAGGCCTTGCTGGAACTGGGATGGCTGCTCGGCGAGCCGCGTTACCTGGATGCCGCCGAAGCGACCCTGCGCGCCGGCTGGAGCGCAACGAATGCCGTGCCCCAGGCCAGCGCCGCCATGCTCGGGGCGCTGCGCGAATTCCTGGCGCCGACGCCGATCGTGGTCGTGCGCGGCGATGCCGCATCTTTGCCCGCCTGGCGGACTGGGCTACGCGCCGCCGGTGCTGCGCCGCTGCACGTCTACGCGATTGCAGATTCCGATGACGACCTGCCGCCCGCGCTGGCGGCAAAAGGATCCAGCGCGACCGGCACTGCGGCCTTGTGCCGGGGACTGGCTTGCCATGCCGAATCGGGACGACTCGACGACATTGTCACGGCTTTACAAGACGACCGGCTCATCTGAGAGTTCGCGCGGATTGTCGCCGGCGGTCGGGAAATGCGCCGCAAGCAGGTCGCTGATCCGACCAACGCTCGCCAACACCGCGGCTTCGGCCGGGCCGCGGGCGATATCGGCGGCGAACGCAGCGCAGATCGCCTGCCATTGCGCCGCGTCCACGTGCTCGCCGATGCCTCGATCGGCGACTATTTCCACGCGCCGCTCGGCCAGTTGCAAATACAGCAGGACGCCACTGTTGCGCTCGGTATCCCAGACGCGCAACAGCGAGAACGCCTGTTCGGCGCGTCGGCGCGGCTGCAGGCCGGCCAGCACGTCCCAGGGCGAATAGCGGGACTCGACCGCGAAGCATAATTCGCCGGCATGGCGCCGCTCGCCCGCGGCGATCGCGTCGCGGATCCGCGCCATCGCCGCGGTCGGGAACCAGCGCGGGAGTCGGAACCAGCCGGCGAACAGGTTGAGCGCTAGCCGTCGCAGCATCACCAGCCCCCCGAGGCGCCGCCGCCTCCGAACGAACCGCCGCCGCCGGAAAATCCACCGCCACCGCTCGACCAGCCACCGCCACCGCCGCCGGACCAGCCGCCAAATCCACCGCCCGAACTGAATCGACCGCCACGTCCACCGAAACCACCGCTGCCCATCAACGCGCCGACCCCGGATGCCGCCAGCATCGCCGGCAGGGACCAGATCAGCCACGCCGCCAGCAGGGCCAGGACGATCGCCGACACCGTGCCGAGCGCGCGATGCCTGGACAGCAATACCAGCATGACGATACCGAGGAACAGGCCGAGGAAAAACGCCGGCACCGGATTGGCGTCGCCATTCGAATCGCCAGCCATCGGTTCCGGCAATGGCTCGCCGTCGATGGCCTTGGTCAGCACGGCCAGCGCTTCCTGGATGCCGCCGAAATAGTCGCCTTGGCGAAAATGCGGGGCGAGGTATTCGCGAATGACGCGGCTGGCGACGACGTCGGGGATGGCCCCTTCCAGGCCATAACCGACTTCGATGCGCGCCTTGTGGTCGTCCTTGGCGATGAGCAGCAGCAGGCCGTCGTCGACCTTGCCGCGACCGATCTTGTTCTTCTCGGCCACTGCCAGCGAGTAGTCCTCGATCGCCTGACTGTCGAGCGTGGCGATCATCAGCACCGCCACATGGCTGCCCTTGCGTTGTTCGAGCGCAACCAGCTGCGCCTCCAGCTGCGCAACCTGGTCGGCGCTGAGCGTGCCGGTGCTATCGGTGACATGCTGGCGCAGGACTGGCGCGTCGGCGGCCTGCGCCGGCGGCGCAACGAGCTGCGCAACCAGCAGCGCCAGCAACAGGCCCGCGTGCCAGCCGCGGATCACGGCCCTCTCAGTTCTGCGGCTTGGGCGGTTCCGGCGGCGCGGGCGCCGTCGGAGGCGCGGGCGGCGGCGGCGCGACCGGCGCGAATTCGACGGTCGGCGGCTTCGAGATTGCCGCTTCATTGTCCACCGCGAAATTCGGCTTGACCGCGTAGCCGAACATCTTGGCGGTCAGGTTCACCGGGAATTTGCGCACCAGCACGTTGTAGTCCTGCACGCTCTGGATGTAGCGGTTCCTGGCCACGGTGATCCGGTTTTCGGTGCCTTCGAGCTGCGCCTGCAAGTCGAGGAAATTCTGGTTCGATTTCAGGTCGGGATAGTTCTCGGTCACCACCAGCAGCCGCGACAAGGCGCCGGACAGCTCGCCCTGGGCCTGCTGGAACTGCGCCAGCGACTTATCGTCGTCGGCATTGACGGTGATTTGGCCGACCTTGGCGCGGGCGTTGGTGACCTCGGTCAGCACCCGCTCTTCCTGGGCGGCATAGCCCTTGACGGTGTTGACCAGGTTCGGCACGAGGTCGGCGCGCCGCTGGTACTGGTTGAGCACCTCGGACCATTGCGCCTTGACCGCCTCGTCCTGCGTCTGGATGCGGTTGTAGCCGCAGCCGGCGAGCATCGGCAGCAACAGGGCCAGGACCAGCCAACGGATCGTACGCATGGCGTTACCTCAAGGGTTGGATGCGCGCATTGGACCACCACCGAACCGGCGACGCAACGTGCCTCGGCCCAGTCAGTTGCCGGGCATGCGGCCGCGCTTGCGCGCGCGTTGCTTGGCCATGATGTTGAGCGACTCGACGCCGGCCGAGAACGCCATGGCAAAGTACAGCAGCTTGCGCTCGATGTGGATGTCGATGCCGTCGGCGACCAGGGCGACGCCGACCAGGATGATGAAGGCCAGCGCCAGCATCTTGATGGTCGGATGGCGCTCGATGAAGTCGCCGATCGGGTTGGCGGCGAAAATCATCACGCCGACGGCGATGATGATCGCCGTCGCCATCACCCAGACGTTGCTGACCATGCCGACGGCGGTGATCACCGAGTCGAGCGAAAAGACGATGTCGATGATCGCGATCTGGGCGATCACGTAGCCGAATACCGCCGACGGCCGGGTGTCGATGTCCTCGTCGTCGCCGCGGCCTTCGACCGAATCGTGGATCTCCATCGTGCCCTTGACCAGCAGGAACAGGCCGCCGCCGATCAGCACCAGGTCGCGCACCGAAAAATCGATCTCGAACAGCGAGAACAGGTTGACCTGCATGCGCGCCAGGTAAGCCAGCGAGAACAGCAGGAGCAGGCGGGTGACGCAGGCCAGCATCAGGCCAAGGCGACGCGCCCGTGGTCGCCGTTCGGGCGGCAGCTTGCTGACCGCGATCGAAATGAAAACCAGGTTGTCGACGCCGAGGACGATCTCGAGCGTGGCGAGCGTGAATAATGCGACCCAGATTTCGCTGTCGAAGATCCAATCCATGCGTGGCTCAGCCCGGCAGGCGCGGGCCGAGGATCAGGCCCCAGCAGAGCAGCACGTTCATGTCGGCCAGGAATACCGCCGCCGAGCCCATGTCCTTGGCGCGGCCGGCCAATTCGTGGTGCTCGGGACCCCAGCGGTCCACCACCGCCTCGACCGCCGAATTGAGCACCTCGATCACCAGCACCGCCAACATCGACCCGACCAGGATGGAGCGCTCCACCCCGTTCGCGCCCAGCCAGAAGGCCAGCGGCGCGAGCACGATGAAAAGATAGACTTCCAGCCGGAATGACGACTCCACCTGCCAGGTGGCGCGCAAGCCCTGCATCGACCAGAGGAACGCCTGCCAGGCCCGGAACGGGCTGCGCGGCGCGTGACTTCCTGAACTATCGGCCATGTTCCACTCGCAGGACTGGCCGTCATTCTGCCATACGCCGGGAGGGGGGTCCCGGTGCCGTCAGCCGCCGCCAGCCGCCGGAAAGCGGACCGTCGCGGTCGTTCCCTGCCCCGGCACCGAATCCAGCGACACCGCCCAGCCGTAGCGCTGCGAAAGCCGACGCACGATCGAAAGGCCGATGCCCTGGCCGTCGCGCGAGCGGTCACCGCCACGGAAGAATGGCTCGAATACTCGCGCCAGCTCCCCGGGGTCCATGCCCACGCCAGTGTCGACGATGTCGATGCGCCGCCCGGCGCGGACGCTGACGACGACCGTGCCGGTGTCGGTGTAGTGGCAGGCGTTGCGCAGCAGGTTGCCGAGCAATACCGACAGCACCCGCAACGGTGCATGCAAGGCAAAGTCCTGCTCGATGCGGCACTCGACCGCCACCGGCTTGCCCTGGACCAGCTCGCGCGCCTTGTCCACTTCCTCGGCCACCACCTCGCTGACGGAAAAATCCTCGTCGGGCAGGCCGGTGTCGCCTTCCCGGGCCAGGATCAGGAAGGCGTCGATCAGGGCTTCCATGTCGCGCCCCGAGGCCTGGATGCGCTTGAGCGCGCGCCGCGACATCGGCGACAGCGCGTCGTCGCCGGCCATCATGTCGCCGGCGACGCGGATCACGGTCAGCGGCGTGCGCAACTCGTGCGAGGCGTCGCGGGTGAAATTGCGCTCGCGCTCGACGAAGGTGCCGATGCGCGAGCCGAAGTCGTGCAGGGCCGAAGCCAGCGCCAGGGTCTCGCCCTCGACGTCGCCGGGCAGGTTTTCGGCGCGGATCGCCTCGACGTTCGGGTGGTGCGGATCCCAGTGTTGGACTTGCTCGGCCAACCAGACCACGGGTGACACCGCACGCCGCGATGCGCGGTAGGTGCTCCAGGCAATCACGTAGACGACCACCAGCACCAGGGCCAACGGCGCGACGCCGAACCAGAACGCGAGCGAATCGACCTGTTCCTGCTTGAACAACAGGTACAGGCGCCAACCACTCTTGTCCTGGACCAATACCAACGAACCGCCCTGCGCGCGCGGCAGGCTGTGGAAGCCCGGACCGAGCTGGCGCAGCGCCGGCGGCAGCGCGGTCGCCGGCCCGGTGGCCGGGCGGAGGTAGCCGGTCATGTTGAAGGTGTCCGGCATTTCCGATTTGGGGTCGCGTTCGAGCCGTTGCCAGAAATGCGCAGCCTCCTGTTCGAGGGCGCGCTGGATCAGCACGTGCTTGAGCACCGCCGAAGCGCCGTAGACGCCGAGGATCGCCGCGAAGGCGATCGCCGCCGCCTGCAGGATGAAGGCGACCCAGATCTTGCGGCGCAGCCCAGTCCGTTCGTTCACGCCGGGGCTTGGTCGAGGTCGGCGATGCGGTAACCGGCGGTCTGGACGGTGTGCAATAGGGGCTTGTCGAAGGGCTTGTCCACGACCTTGCGCAGGTTGTACAGGTGGCTGCGCAGGGTGTCGGAATCGGGCAGGCCGTCGCCCCAGATTTCGCGCTCGATGTCGCGCCGGGTGACGACGCGTGGCGACTCGCGCATCAGGATGGTCAGCAGGCGCAGGCCGATCGGCGACAACTGCAGTTCCTGGCCGGCGCGGGTCGCGCGCAGGCTGGCGGTATCGAGCACCAGGTCGGCCAGGCGCAACACTTCCGGGCTGACCTGGCGACGGTCGCGGCGGATCATCGCCCGCACCCTGGCTTCGAGTTCCTGGATCGCGAACGGCTTGACCAGGTAGTCGTCGGCGCCGGCGTCCAACCCGCTGACCTTGTCGGCGATGGTGTCGCGCGCGGTCAGCATCAGCACCGGCGTGGCCTTCTTCGCTTCCACGCGCAGGCGCCGGCACAGCTCCACGCCATCGAGCCTGGGCAGCATCAAGTCCAGCACGATGACGTCGTAGCTGTTGTCGCAGGCCAGGCGGTAGCCGTCGAGGCCGTCGGTGGCGTAGTCGACGCCGAAACCGCGCGACTCCAGGTATTCGCCAACCATTTCCGACAGGTTGCGGTTGTCTTCGATCAGAAGGATCAGGCCGGCGGGCTCGTCTCGGCGCATGGTATGCCTCGGGCGTAAGCGATCTTCAGGTTTGTGAAGATTACACGCGGGCCGAGGTGATTTCTGCGTGAAATGGCCCGCCATGGGCCAGCCGCCTAGGATGCGCGAATTCGAGTACTGCCTGCAGGTTCCGGCCAACCGCCTGGGTTACCAGGTGTATTCGCCCGCGCAGCTCAAGGGCATCCAGGAAATCATCACCTTGCTGGTGTTCGCGGTCTTTTCGATCACCTATCTCGGCGCAGCGATCAAGTGGAACCACGTCGCCGGCTTCGCCTTGATCGTGGTCGCGGCCTTCCTGATCTTCATGGACTAGCTTGCTTGAACCAGTTCAGAACGGGATCTTCCTGGTCAGCATGTCCTTGTACATCACCCAGTCGCTGGCGAACGACAGCAAGGGATAGCGGAAGGTGGCCGGCTTGTTCTGCTCGAAGAAGAAATGGCCGACCCAGGCGAAGCCGTAGCCGCACATCAGCGCGATCAGCAGCCAGCTGAAATCGCCGCTGACCGCGACCATGAGCACGCAGCCGATCACCAGCGAGGTGCCGACGAAATGAAGGCGTCGGCAGGTGCGATTGCTGTGTTCGCCCAGGTAGTACCGGTAGAAGTCCTGGAACGTGGCGAATTCGCTCATGGGCCGTCTCCCCGTGGGGCCTTCTCTTCCAGTTTCGCACGATTCCACAATGCATCCTGCTGTTCAAGCGTCATGCCTTCCAGCCCACCGCCCTGTTCGGCAGCCAGCGCCTCCATGCGCCGGAAGCGCCGCTCGAACTTGGCATTGGCCCGGCGCAGGGCGGCACCGAAGTCGACCTGGGCGTGGCGGGTGAGGTTGGCGCAGACGAACAGCACGTCGCCGATTTCGTCTTCCAGCGCTTCGTGGCCGCGGCCCTTGGCGAGCTCCTCGCGCACTTCGTCGAGTTCCTCGTGCAACTTGTCGAACACGGGCCCGACGTCGGGCCAATCGAAGCCGACCCGCGCGGCGCGTTTCTGCAGCTTCACCGCGCGCAGCCATTCCGGCAAACCGCGGGCGACCCCGGCGAGCGCGCTGGTATCGGCGCCGTCCCGGGCTTCGCGCTCGCGGCGCTTGTCGTCTTCCCAGATCGCGGTCTGGGTTTCCGCGTCCTCGACCTTGGCGCCGGCGAAAACGTGCGGATGCCGGCGCACCATCTTGTCGCAGATCGCCGCGACCACGTCGGCGAAGGCGAAGTGCCCGGCCTCTTCGGCCATGCGCGCATGAAAGACCACCTGCAGCAGGAGATCGCCGAGTTCGTCTTTCAGCTCATGCAGGTCGCCGCGGTCGATGGCGTCGGCGACTTCGTAGGCTTCCTCGATCGTGTACGGCGCGATCGAGGCGAAATCCTGCTGCACGTCCCAGGGGCAGCCGGCGACAGGGTCGCGCAGCCGCGCCATGATCTCCAGCAATTGCTTCACCTCAGCCACCGAGCCAGTCCCGCCAAGGCAAGTCGGCATCGCCCAGCGCGATGAGGTCCGGATTGAGCAGGATTTCCTTGCTGTTGTAGCGCAGCGGCTGGCCGTCGAGCGTGAGCACGACACCGCCGGCCGCTTCCAGCACGGCCTGGGCCGCCGCCGTATCCCATTCCGAGGTCGGGCCGAAGCGCGGATAGACGTCGACGCGGCCCTCGGCGATCCGGCAGAACTTGATCGACGAGCCCAGCCCCTGCGTCTGCACTTCGCCCATGCGCTCGAGCGCCGCAGCGGTGCGCGCATCCATGTGCGAGCGGCTCGCCGCCACCCGCAATGGCGCCATGGCCGGCCGCCGCGTCATGATCGGCACATCGTCGGCGCCGTCGCGCACGAAGGCGCCGAGCCCGCGCCGGCCCCAGTGCAGTTCATCCAGCGCCGGCGCGAACACCACGCCGAAGGTGGTCGCGCCTTCCTCGACCAAGGCGATATTGACGGTGAACTCGCCGTTCTTCTTGACGAATTCGCGGGTGCCGTCCAATGGGTCGACCAGCCAGTAGCGCGTCCAACGGCGGCGCTCGTCCCAGGGAATACTCGCCGATTCTTCCGACAATACCGGCACGTCCGGCGTCAGCGCCTGAAGGCCGGCGACGATCAGCCGGTGCGAAGCAAGGTCGGCCGCGGTCAAGGGCGAACGATCTTCCTTGTGCCCGACCTCGAAGTCCTGCACGTAGATCTTCATGATTTCCGCGCCGGCAGCCCGCGCGAGCGCAATGACCGCCTCGTAGTCGAGGTTCATCGCCGCGCCGCCAGCAATTCGCGGACGATGAACAATCCGGCCAGCGAACGCCCTTCCGAGCAATCCTCGCGCAAGATCAGTTCGTGCAGGGCATCGAGTTTCCAGGGAATCACTTCCAGCTCCTCGGGTTCGTCCCCGGGCAAGCGCTCGGGATACAGGTCTTCGGCCAGCACGAGCTGGATTTCGTGGGTCATGTAGGTCGGCGCCAAGCTGATCGGCCGCACCAGGGTCAAGCGGCGCGCGCCATAGCCAGTCTCTTCCTTGAGCTCGCGGTTGGCAGCCTCCAGGATGCCTTCGCCGGCGTCCATGCGGCCCTTGGGCAGGCCTATCTCGTAGCGGTGCATGCCGGCGGCGTATTCGCGGATCAAGAGCACGGTGCCCGGCGCCGGGATTGCCGCGATCATCACTGCGCCGTGGCCGCGGCTGATCAGGCGCTCGTAGCGGCGGCGCTCGCCATTGCTGAATTCCAGGTCGACGGTTTCGCGCCGGTACGGCCCGGACTCCACCTGCTCGCGGCCGTGGATGGTCGGCAGGTCCGGCATCAGCGGCTCCCGGGCGCGGTCCAGGCAACAGGCGCATGGACAGGACGGCGGCGGCTCGGGATCATGGGCGCATGCACAAGGACAACATCGACACCGCGATGCTAGCAGAGGCCGGGGCCTGGCGTTCGCGCGACCTCGCCGTGCTCTGGCATCCCTGCACGCAGATGGCCGAGCATCCCGACACCTTGCCGCTGATCCCGATCCGGCGCGGCCGCGGCGTCTGGCTGGAAGGCGTGGACGGCCGCCAGTACCTCGATGCGGTCAGCAGCTGGTGGACCAACCTGTTCGGCCACGGCGAACCGCGCATCGCCGCGGCGATCGCCAGGCAGGCGAACGAACTCGAACACGTGATCTTCGCCGGCTTTTCGCACGAGCCGGCCTTGCAGCTCGCCGAGAAGCTGCTGGCGCTGGCGCCGCCCGGGCTGGCGCGCGTGTTCTACGCCGACAATGGCTCGGCGGCGGTGGAAGTGGCGCTGAAGATGAGCTTCCACAGTTTTCTCAATCGCGGCGACGCCCGCCGGAAGAAGTTCGTCGCGCTCAGTAACGGCTACCACGGCGAAACCCTGGGCGCCTTGTCGATGGCCGACATCCCGCTGTACCGCCGCGTCTACGCGCCGCTGCTGCTCGAGCCGCTGTTCGCGCCCTCGCCCGATGCCTACGAGTCCGAAGCCGGCGAATCCGCGGAGGCCTGCGCCCTGCGCCGCGCCGACCAGCTGGCGGCGATATTCGCGCAACACGACGGCGAGATCTGCGCGCTCATCCTCGAGCCCCTCGTTCAATGCGCGGGCGGCATGCGCATGCACCATCCGGCCTACCTGCGCCGGGCCCGCGAGATCTGCAACGCCCACGGCGCGCACCTGATCGC
Source organism: Gammaproteobacteria bacterium (assembly GCA_025360985.1). Taxonomy (GTDB): domain Bacteria; phylum Pseudomonadota; class Gammaproteobacteria; order Xanthomonadales; family Xanthomonadaceae; genus Arenimonas. Next base: position 9,640 of record JANYBA010000009.1, read on the forward strand.
CGACGAGATCGCGGTCGGGTTCGGTCGCACCGGCACGATGTTCGCGTGTGAACAGGCCGCCGTCACTCCCGATTTCCTCTGCCTGTCGAAGGGCCTGACCGGCGGCTTCCTGCCGATGTCGGCGGTGCTTACCACGGCCGCCGTCTACGAAGCATTCCTGGACGAATCGCGCGATCGCGCCTTCCTGCATTCGCACAGCTACACCGGCAACCCGCTCGGTTGCGCGGCGGCGCTGGCATCGCTGGCGATCTTCGAGTCCGAGCCAGTGCTCGAACGCAATCGCAGCACGGCGCTGCGCATGGCGGCACTGGCGACGCCACTGCGCGAACATCCGCACGTGGCCGAAGTGCGCCAGACCGGCATGATCCTGGCGATCGAGTTGGTCGCCGACAAGCGTTCGCGCAGCGCCTACCCGGCCGGCGAACGCCGAGGCCTGCGCGCTTATCGGCGGGCGCTCGAGGACGGCGTCGTGCTGCGTCCGCTCGGCGACATCCTGTACTGGATGCCGCCCTACTGCATCGACGAAGGCGCGCTGCAGCATCTCGCCCGCGCTACCCTTGCGGCCGTGCAGGAGGCGACCGGCTGATGCGCACGATCCGCAGCTTTGTCGACCAGCCACTGGCCGTGGGCCAGCGCTTCGCCCTGTTCGAGGCCACCAGCAACCACCTCGTGCGCGTGCTGCGACTGGGCGTTGGCGACAGCTGCGTGCTGTTCAACGGCGATGGCCACGACTACCAGGCACGGATCCTGGGGCTGCAGAAGCGCGGCGCAGAGGTCGAGATCATCGCCAGCAGCGAAGTGCACAACGAATCGCCGCTGCGCATCACCCTGGTCCAGGGCATCGCCCGCGGCGAAAAAATGGATCTGATCCTGCAGAAGGCCACCGAACTGGGCGTCGCCGTGATCGCGCCGGTCGTCAGCGATCGCACCGAGGTCAAGCTGGACGCCGAGCGCTCCGACAAGAAGATGGCCCACTGGCGCGGCGTCACCGCCGCCGCCTGCGAGCAATGCGGACGCGCCTGCCTGCCAGAAATCCTCGAGCCGCAGCCGCTCGACCGGTTCGCGGCGGGCGTTCGCGACGGCCGTCGCTTCGTGCTTGATCCGCGGGCGGGAATTTCCCCGACGCAAGTCGCCTTGTCAGAACACTCGTTGACGCTGGCGATCGGCCCCGAGGGCGGTTTCAGCGAGCGCGACCTGGCGATCCTCAGGGTCGCGGGCTTCGAAGGCATCAAATTGGGGCCGCGCATCCTGCGCACCGAGACGGCCGGGATGGCGGCGATCGCCGCGTTCAACGCGCTGTACGGAGATTGGCGCTGATCGCGCCTGCAGCGACGCGTTTCAGCAAATGCCGCCGATCGCGACGATCACGCCGAAGAACACCGGAATGTCGATCAGATAAGAAACCGCCGTCCCGCCGACGGTCGCGGCCAGCAGCGCCTTCGTTGTCGCACCTGCATATGCCCATCGCAGCATGACGGCCCAGACCAGTAATCGTGCGGCGAGGATGGCGGTCAGGTAAATGACCCCCTCGGCGTGGAACGCCATGGAAAGGATCGCCCAGACGATTCCGCCCACCGCCAGTCCGAGCAGTACGCGGGCGGCGGACAGCACGAACACGGAGCGGTGCCGGCCTAGCCAGCGGCCAAGCATGGAGAAGTACAGCGCGTATCCGAAGAATTTTGCGACCAGGAAAATCGCCGTGCCGATCACGGCATCCATTCGACTCGGCTCGGGCGGCGGCCTCAGGCCGCTTGCGCGAGCACTTTCTCGATCAGCAGTTCCAGGCTGGCGAGGTCGGGCACCACCGCGGCATCGTCGTTGAGCACGACCTGCGAGTGGATGCCGAGCGGCTGCGCCTTGCCGTCGCGGACTTCCGCCAAGCCGGTGCGCGACACCGTGACCAGGCGCGGGAACCCCTGCGAGAGCACGGCAAAATAGGGCAAGCGCGGGTTGCCGCCAAGCGCTTTGAGCACGACCACCTTGGCGCCGATCTGTCCGCCTTCCTGCGACCAGCCGGCCAGGCGCGAGAACGATACCAGTGGCAGGCGCCAACCGCGCCAGCGGATGCGGCCCAGCATCCAGTCGGGGGCGTTGTCGACCGGCTCCGGGTCGGAAAAGGTGATGACCTCGGAGATGCTGGCATTGGGCAGCAACATGCGCCCCTGGCCGACGGTGATCATGACTCCGCGGATGTCTCTCTGTGGGGCGTTCACGCGCGCTCTCCAGTGGGCTTGTGCATGTCGCTACAACGACCAACGCATGGCGATCTGCCGGGCCAGGCCCAGCGCCGGGTAGACCGAGGCGCCCTTCTGTTGCAAGGCCAGCGCGGCGGACGGATCGAAGCAGACTTCAGGATCCTGCGCCATCGCCAGCCCCCCCGCATCGAGCAGGGATGCCGCGGCGCTTACCAACGAAGCTTCTGCGCCGCTGAGGAACACCACGACGCTCCCGCGCGGCGGCAAGGCCGCGATCAGTCGGTCGAGCGTTCCGGCCATGAAGCGCAGCGCATTGCCGTCGGAACCGATGGTCATGCCTGCCGGTAGCACCGACACATAACCCGGCCTGGCGATATCGCCTTCGCGCGCCAGCGTCACCGGCAATCGGCTGACCTTGGCGAGTTGCTCGACCAGCCGGTCGTACTTTCCGACTTCCAGGTGTTGGTGCAGCAGGACCGGTACGGGAAAACGGTCAGGCAGGCTGGAAAGAACCTGCCGCACGGCGTCGGGGCCGCCCAATCCGGCCAGGATCACGACGGCGCCGCCAGCTTCGGCGACGGCGGCGACGGGCTCGCCTTCCAGCGGCGCAAGACTCAGGCTGGAGTCGGCAAACGACGGCGTCGCCGCGGCCGGCATCGGGGCCGACGCCGGCACGGGCGCATCGACATCGAGCAATGACAATTCGCCGAAGTCCATCGCGATCGCGGGCGCTTCGACAGCAGCGGCGGGAGCGACTTCCGCCGGAGGCGTCGCCCTGGTCATGCCGACGTCCGGAACGTGCCCGAACAAGGCTTCCAGGCCGTCGGTCTCGGTCCCGGTGGCGAATCCCTCGAAGGCTTCGAGCTCGGCGGCCATGCGCGCGACGTCTTCGTCGGGACTGCCGTCGGTAGGCTCGGCATTCATGTCGTCGAAGTCCACGGCGCCGACCGCGAACGCGGTGTCGGTCGGGACGTTGTCGGCGAGTTCGCGGGTGTCGAGCGTGTAATCCTCGAGCCGGGCGTGGTCCATCAGCTCGGCCGGGCTGCGCGGGACGCCCGGTTCCGGCGTCATGTCGAAATCGTCGCCGACAGGACGCTCCGGCGGCGACGGCGGCAGCAGGTCGGTGCCCACCAGCTTGCCGACCAGATGGCGCGCCCAGCGGTTGAGGTCCCAGCCATTGAGGCCATTGGTGACCTCGGCATCATCGAACATCACTTCGATGCCGGGTGTATCGAACAGGCTGTCGAAGCGTTCCAGCGCCGTCTCGACCGCGGGTTCGATCCCCACCAGCACCAGGGTCGGCGACAGCGCGACCAGCGCATCGGGATCCAGCTCGGCCGGATCGCCCTCCGCGACCAGCGTGGCGCCGGCTTCGGCGAGCGCGCGCCGGAGTTGTTCCCGGGCGATACCCGCGCGCGCGAGCAGGGCGACGCGGGGCGCCGCCTTAGCCATTCACCGGCTCCATGCCGAGCATCTCGAACACATTCCGCATCAACTCGGGTTCCTGGTAGGGCTTGCCGAGGTAGCGATCGACGCCGATTTCCATGGCGCGCTGGCGGTGCTTCTCGCCGGTTCGCGAGGTGATCATGATGATCGGCACGTCCTTCAGGCGCGGATCGGAGCGCATGTTCTGCGCGACTTCGTAGCCGTCCATGCGCGGCATTTCGATGTCGAGCAAGACCAGGTCGGGGACGCGCTCGGCCATCTTCTCGACGGCATCGACGCCATCCTTCGCGGTGAGCACTTCCATGTTGTTGCGCTCGAGCACGCGGCCGGTGACCTTGCGCATGGTGATCGAATCGTCCACCACCATGACCATCGGGATTCGCTGCACCGGCGCTGCCGGCACTTCCGGCAGGGTCGGCTGCAGCAGGGCCTCGCGCGCGACCGCGCTCTGGCGACGGACCAGCGGGGCGACGTCGAGGATCACCACCACGCGGCCGTCGCCCATGATGGTGGCGCCGAAGATGCCCGGCACCGAACTCACCTGCGGCCCGACCGGCTTGACGACAATTTCCCGGCTGCCCAGCACCTGGTCGATGCAGATGGCGGTGCGCAACTCGCCGGACCTCGCGAGCAGCAGCGGCATCTGCAGGCTGTCCTGCGCCTTGGCCGGCAAATGGCCGATCAGGCGGCCGATGTCGTGGATGGCGTATTCCTCGCCCGCGTAGATGAACACCGGCTTTTCGTTGGCGAGTTGCTTGGCCAATTCATTGCGATCGATGCGGCCGACGCCCTGCACCGAGGCGATCGGCACTGCGAAACTGGTCTCGCCGATCTTGACGAACACGGCCTGGGTGACCGCCAGGGTGAACGGCAGGCGGATCGTGAAGTCGGTGCCTTGGCCCTCGACCGAATGGATCTGCAACGTGCCACCGAGCTGGCGGATTTCGCTGTAGACCACGTCCATGCCGACGCCGCGGCCGGCGAGCTGGCTGACCGTCTCGGCGGTGCTGAAGCCCGCCTCCAATACCATGCTGTAAAGCTCGTCGTCGCTGGGCTTGGCGTCGGCCTTGATCAGGCCGCGCTCGATCGCCTTGGCACGGATGGCATTTTTGTCCATGCCGCGGCCGTCGTCGCTGACCTTGAGCACGACTTCGGAACCTTCGCGCTGGACGGCGATGCGGACGCTGCCTTCCTCGGACTTCTTGGCCTTGCGCCGGTCGGCCGGCAGTTCCAGGCCGTGGGCCATGGAATTGCGCAACATGTGCTCGAGCGGCGCGGTCATGCGGTCGAGCACGCTGCGGTCCATTTCGCCAGAGGCGCCGTCGACCTTGAGCTGCACCTGCTTGCCGGTATCGCTGGCAGCCTGGCGCAAGACGCGGCGCAGGCGCGGCACCAGGGCATCGAACGGCACCATGCGCGTGCGCATGAGGCCTTCCTGCAAATCGGAACTCACCCGCGACTGCTGCAACAGCAGGGTTTCGTACTGGCGGGTGATTTCGTCGAGGTTGCCTTGCAGGTTGACCAAGTCGTTGGCGGACTCGGACAGCGCGCGCGACAGCTGTTGCTGGGTCGAGAAGCGGTCGAGTTCGAGCGGATCGAAGGTCTCGTCCATCGTCTCGCCTTCGCGCTGGAAGCGGGCGACGATCTGGGCTTCGGTCTCGATCTCCAGGCGGCGCAGCTGTTCGCGCAGTCGCGTCGTGGTCTGGTTGAGTTCGCCGAGGTTGGAACGGAACGCACCCAACTGCTGTTCCAGGCGGGCGCGGTAGATGGCGACCTCGCCGGCGTAGTTCACCAGGCGGTCGAGCAGGTCGGCGCGGATTCGCACCTGTTCCTGCGTGGCGCGGACGCCGGCGAACTCGTCTTCGCCGGCCATGTCCTCGATCGGCGCCGACAGCGGCTGCAAGGTCCGCGGCGCGACCGGCTCGTGGCTGGTGATCTGGGCGATTTCCGCGATCTCGGCCGGGGTCGGCGCGTGGTCCAGCGCCCGGCCCACCGACAGGAATTCGACTTGCGCGATCAGGCCGCTTGGCATTGCCACGGCCTTGCGCTGGCTGATGCGCCCGACCATGGCATGCAGGCGGTCGAAGCCGCGCTCGAGCACGATCACGCCGACGGCGTCGAGCTTCTGCCGGCCTTCGGCGACGGCTTCAAGCAGGGACTCCATCGCATGGCCGAGTTCGCCGACCGTGAAGATGCCGGCCATGCGCGCGCCGCCCTTCAAGGTGTGCAAATCGCGCTGCAACCCGGTGACCAGTTCGCGATCATCGGAACGGTCGCGCAAATCGGCGAGCAGTCCGTCCGAATGATCGAGGATGTCGTTGGTTTCCTCGAGGAAGATGTCGAGCAACTCGGGGTCGATATCGCTCAGGTCCAGCTCGGCGTCCGGGTCCTCGGGATCGAGTGCGACCGGCACGTTCGGGCGCGGTGCCGGCAACGGTTTTTCGACCACGGGCTGCGCGGCGATCTCCGCTTCGGTCTCGGCCTCGAATTCTGCTTCGAACGCGGCTTCCGGTTCGGTCTCGACCTCGGGCTCCGGCTCCATTTCCGCTTCGGGCTCCGGCTCCGGCTCGGGTTCGGCTTCGACCTCGGGCGCCATCGCCGTTTCGGGCTCGGCAACGGGCTCGACGGCGGCTTCTGCTTCCGCGACCACTTCGACGGGCGCGGCCTCGGTCTCCATCTCTGCTGCGGCCGCGGCAAACGCCGCTGCTTCGGCTTCCGCTTCGGCCTCGGTTTCAGCGGCCGCGGCAGCTTCGGCTTCGGCTTCGGGGGCCGTCATGGCCTCGAGTTCTTCGAGGCTCAGGCCGTAGTATTCGTCGTCGACGACGGGCGCCGGCGCTGCTTCGGCGGCGACTTCCGGTTCATCGCTCGCTGCGACTTCGGGTTGCTCGCTTACCTCGGCTTCCGCCGCCATTTCGGTGACGGCTTCGACGACGTCCGCTTCGCTCGTCGGGAACTCGATGATTTCGACCGCGACGGCAGGCTCCTCCGCGGATTCGCCTTCGCCACCGAGCACTTCGACTGCTTCGGGTTCGAACGCCGCGATCATGCCCGCCAGGGCGTCGTCGGCAGCCGCCGGAGTTTCGGCTTCGGCTTCCGCATGAGCTTCCGCCTCCGCATGAACTTCGGCTTCCGTGTGAGCCTCGGATGCCACCTCGGCGGAATCCTCAATCGCAATCGCTTCGCCTTCTTCCGGCGATTCTTCCAGGGCAAATGCGGGTGCCTGGTCAACTTCGGCCT
>JANYBA010000099.1 GCA_025360985.1 Gammaproteobacteria bacterium
CGTCCGGAGTCATCTTCGCGTACGGCCTGAATTCGGGCACCGCAGCGGCCAGTGCCCGCTGCGAATCGTAAAGGGCGGGCAGGCGGTCGCAGAGGCGCCGGGCCGCTTCCTTGACCTTGCCGGCTTGCGCTTCGATGCTCGCCTTGGCCCGTGCCTTGTCGCCATCGAAGATGCCGGTCACCGCCTCGCCAACCGCGTGGGTGGCGATGGCGGCGCCTTGCAGCCCCACTTCGACACCGTCGCGGGCAACCTGTTCGAGCAGCTCCCGATGGCGGACGAGAAGCGCGTGCTGCTCGACGGTCACCAGCACTTTCCGGCCGCCGATCAGCAGGTCGCCCTGCGACGTCAGCTCGGCCTTGGGCGACAGGCTGTGGTCGTTGCCAAGGCTGAGGTTCTGCGTGTGGATCTTGTCACCGGCCTTGGCCGCGAGCGCCGAGGCATCGAGCGACTCGATCTTGCGGCAGCCGAGCATGGCCAGGCTGGCGAACAGGACGGTGGCGAGGGCGAATCGACGGTTGCGGCTCATGGCAGTCTCCGAATTCAATTCTTGCGATCCAAGTTCAACCTTCGTCCTTCCAGCGGCGAAGGCGGATCGCGGCGAAGATCATGGCGGCGCCCAGCGCCACGCCGATCCACAGGTCGGCGGTGCCCAGCACCCGCCAGGAGGCGCCCACCAATTCCAGCATGCCGACGTTGTCGTTTTGGCCATCGCCGAGATGCTGGCCGACGTCGGTGAAGGCGAACCAGATGCCGGGGACGACGCTGCCAAGGCCGCGGCCGACGACGTGCGCCCAGAACCATTTCACGTTCCAGCCGAATTCGAAGATGGCGTTGAACCAGACCAGCAGCACGCCGGACAACACGGGCATGCCGACTGCCCACAGGAAGGGCTTGGTGCGCGCCCAGGCCGAGACCAGCATCAGCCAGCCAACGGTCGGCAGGGCCCACAACAGGTAGACCGGGATCATCGCCGCCAATTCGAAGGGCGCGAGATAGGTGGCCGATTGCCCCAGCACCCCGAACAGGTTGAGCCCGCCGATCGCCGCGAATATGCACACCATCGCCAGCAATGCCACGCCGGTGATCGTGCCGATGGCCAGGGTGATCAGCGGCGCGCCGACCAGGGCCATCAGCGCCTTCGACAGCACGGTATCCGCGTCCGACACCGGCAGTGACTTCCAGAACAGCACGCTGCGGTCCTTGCGCTCGTCGTACAGCGCGCCCAGGCAGAAGAAGAACACCGCGATCGCCATCACCAGGAACAGCGGGCCGGACGCGAAGGCGGCATAGCCATTGCCGATGGCCTCGATGACCCGGGCCTTCTCGACGTCGTTGAGCACGTGCGACAGGTTGGTCACCTGTTCGCCGTTGATCATGATCCCGTGCCTGGACTTGAACACCAGGCCGAGGATGGAAGTGACGGCGATGGCGAACGCCATGATCGCCCCGACCACCGCGGGCGCCCAAAAAAAGCCGCCCTTGTGCTCCCAATACTCGCGTTTGACCAGCCACTTCATGGTGTTCATGCGTAGGTTCCTTTCATGATGGCGACGAACAGGTCGGCGATCCCGGGATTGCGGGTTTCGCCCAACGTCGCCAATTGCGCGCGCGGCACGCCGTCGAACAGCATCACCGACTTGCCGAACACCTGGCGCTCGTCGATCGGCTTGAGCGCCCGTGCGGCCTCGGCCTTGTCGGCCGGGACCATGACTTCGCAGAAGCGCTCGCCAACGTCGTCCATCGACGCCGACAGCACGATCCGGCCGTCGCGGATGAACATCAGGTCGGTGAGGATGTGTTCGATCTCCTCGACCTGGTGGGTGGTGACGATGATGGTCTTCTGCTCGTCGAAGTAGTCTTCCAGCAGGTTCTGGTAGAACTGCTTGCGGTACAGGATGTCCAGGCCCAGGGTCGGCTCGTCGAGCACCAGCAATTTGGCGTCGATGGCCATGACCAGGGCGAGGTGCAACTGCACGATCATGCCCTTGGACATTTCCTTGACCTTCATCGAAGGCGAAAGCTTGGTGTGGGCCAGGTAGCGTTCGGCCTTGGCGCGATCGAACTTCGGATGCACGCCGGCGACGAAATCGATCGCGTCCTTGACCTTCAACCAGCGCGGCAGGATCGCCACGTCGGCGATGAAGCAGACGTTTTCCATGAGTTCGTCGCGCTGGCTGCGCGGATCCAGGCCGAGCACCTTCAGCTCGCCCTCGAACGGCACCAGGCCAAGCGCGGCCTTGAGCGTGGTGGTCTTGCCCGAGCCGTTTGGACCGATCAGGCCGACGATGCGTCCGGCCGGGATGGTGAAGCTCAAGTTGTCGACGGCGAGTTTCTTGCCGTAGTGCTTGGAAAGATTTCGGGCGGAGATGACGTCGTTCACCGGGCACCTCCCTGGTCGGCCGCCTTCAGCAACTGCTCGATCCCCAGGCCCAGTCGGCGGATGCGTTCCACCATCGCCGGCCACTCTTCCTTAAGAAAACGCTCGCGTTCGCTGGCCAGCAGCTTGTCGCGGGCGCCATCGGTCATGTACATGCCAAGTCCCCTTCGTTTTTCCACCAAGGCTTCGTCCGCCAGCTCCTGATAGGCGCGGGAGACGGTGATCGGGTTGAGCTGGTATTCGGCGGCGATCTGCCGGACCGAGGGCAGGGCGTCGCCGGGTTTGAGCATCCCGTCCAGCATCATCCCGACCACGCGCTCCTTGAGCTGGCGGTAGATCGGTGCGTTGTCGCTCCAGGCAATAACCATCTCAGGACTCCCGACGGGGCAGCAGGGGCGCAAACGAGAAGAAGGGCATGGACAGGCTGCGGCGCAGGCTGTGCTTGTGCGAGATCGGCGCCGCGTCCAGCCCGGTCTGGAGGCTCGGCGCGGACATCTCGATGCGCGCGTCCGGCGTCAGCGGCGGGCGACCAGCGACGAAGCTGACACTCAACAGGGCGACGGCGACGGTCAATCCGGCCAGGGTATTCTTGAGTTTGTAGTACATACGGCCTCCCGTGTTGGTGAGGTAACCAGATGGTGTTGTAGGCAACTATAACACCAATTCCGATCTTGTCAACACCCTTTGCACATCCGGGCGACCAAACTGATGGCATAGACGCCAGTACTTGACTGGCCGGAGGCGCAAAGCCATGAAATACAAAGCATTACTGCTGTTTTCGGCGTTGTTCGCGGTGGCCGCGGCGGATCTCGGCAAGCCCCTGCTGGAGCAAAACTACCGGCGATTGGCCAGCACAGAAGTCGTCAACCTGCGGTCGGCCTATGCCGGAAAGGTGCTCCTGGTCGTCAATACCGCCAGCAAATGCGGCTTCACCCCGCAATACGAGGCCCTCGAGGCGATGCACGCCAAATACGAGGCGCGCGGCTTCGCGGTGCTGGGATTTCCCTCGAACGACTTCCTCGGCCAGGAGCCCGGTTCCGAGAAGCAAATCCAGGATTTCTGCAAGCTCACTAACGGCGTGAAATTCCCGATGTTCGAGAAGGTCCACGTCAAGGGCAATGACGTGACGCCCTTTTTCCAGGCACTCGCGGCCGCTACCGGCGAGCGGCCGAAGTGGAATTTCCACAAGTACCTGATCGATCGCAGCGGCCACGTCGTCGCCAGCTACGGCAGCCGGACCAGGCCGGACGATCCGGCTTTGGTAGCGAAGGTCGAGGAACTGCTGCGACAATAAGGGGTCTAGCCGGGACACCCCGGTCCCCCAGGAGCTTCAAAGATGACTTTGGTCCTTCGTTCCGCCGCCTTGATTTCGGCATTGGCAATTGCCGCGCCCGGTCTCGCCCAGACTCCCGCCGCGAAGCCGGCGCCCGCCCGCCCGGCTGCGGTTGCCGCGCCAATTGCCCCGGCCATGTCGGAAAAGCAGCGCAACAGCTACATGATCGGCATGGACATCGCCAAGTCGCTCGGCCAGATCAAGGGCGAGGTCGACATCGCCGCCTTGACCCGCGCCTTGCAGGATGTCTTCAACGGCAAGCCCACCGCGATGACGGAAGCGCAGGCCGACCAGGTCCGCGCTGCCTTCAGCCAGAAGATGCAGGCCAAGATGGCTGCCCAACAGGCCGACGCGGCGACCAAGAATCTCGCCGCTGGCGCGGCTTTCCTGGCCGCCAACAAGGCCAAGCCCGGCGTCCGGACCACGGCCAGCGGCCTGCAGTACCAGATCCTGCGCGCAGGCGCGGGGGCGCGTCCCGCGGCCACCGACACCGTGCGCGTCAACTACAAGGGCACGCTCTTGAACGGGACCACGTTCGACAGTTCCTACGAGCGCAACCAGCCGGCCGAATTCGTCCTCAACCAGGTGATCCCCGGTTGGACCGAAGGCGTTGCGTTGATGTCGGTTGGCAGCAAGTTCAAGTTCTGGATTCCGTCCAATCTCGCCTATGGCCCGAACGGTCCGCCGCAGATCGGCCCGAACGCCATGCTGACCTTCGAAGTCGAACTGCTCGAAGTCAAGAAGTAACCGCGGCGGGCGGCGCGCGCGGCGCGTCGCCACGGCCCATGGAACCATTGGAGTCAGCATGCGCGTTACCGTCTTTGGCACCGGCTACGTAGGTCTGGTCACCGGCACCTGCCTGGCCGAGGTCGGCCACCAGGTGGTTTGCGTCGACATCGACCCGACCAAGGTGGCCGGGTTGAACAACGGCGTGATACCGATCTACGAACCCGGCCTGGAAGAAATGGTGCTGGCCAACCATGCCTCGGGGCGCCTGCAGTTCACCACCGACGCGCCATCGGCGGTCGAGCACGGCGACGTGCTGTTCATCGCCGTTGGCACGCCGCCCGACGAAGACGGCAGCGCCGACCTGCAATACGTCCTGACGGTTGCGCGCACCATCGGCGCGACGCTCGCGCGACCGGTGACCGTGGTCAACAAGTCGACCGTGCCGGTCGGAACCGCCGACAAGGTGCGCGCCGCGATTTCGGGCGTACTCACCGAGCGCGGGCAGGACATCGCTTTCGACGTGGTGTCCAACCCGGAATTCCTGAAGGAGGGCGACGCGGTCAAGGACTGCATGCGCCCGGACCGCATCGTCATCGGCACGCCCAGCGCGCACGCGCTCGAAACCATGAAGCGCCTGTATGCGCCGTTCAATCGCAACCACGAGCGCATCGTCGCCATGGACGTGCGTTCGGCGGAGCTGACCAAGTACGCCGCCAACGCCATGCTTGCGACCAAGATCAGCTTCATGAACGAGATGGCCAATATCGCCGAGCGCGTCGGCGCCGATATCGAGATGGTGCGGCATGGCATCGGCTCCGATTCGCGCATCGGCTACAGCTTCATCTACCCGGGCGCCGGCTACGGCGGTTCCTGCTTCCCCAAGGACGTCCAGGCGCTGGAACGCACCGCCCGGCAGCACGGCTACAAGGCCGAGATCCTCGGCGCGGTGGAAGCGGTGAACGAGCGCCAGAAACACAAGCTCTTCGAATTCATCGAACGGCATTTCCGCGGCGAGTTGGCCGGCAAGACTTTCGCCGTCTGGGGCCTGGCCTTCAAGCCCAACACCGACGACATGCGCGAAGCTTCCAGCCGCGCCCTGTTCGCCGACTTGTGGGGCGCCGGCGCCAGGGTGCGCGCGCACGACCCGGAAGCGATGGAAGAAACCCGGCGCATCTACGGGGAACGGCCGGACCTCGTGCTCTGCGCCAGCGCG
>JANYBA010000057.1 GCA_025360985.1 Gammaproteobacteria bacterium
GGCACCGGCAAGCCGCAGTACGACAAGGCAGTGGACCTGCTGACCAAGTCGGCGATCCGCGAAATGATCGTGCCGTCGATGCTGCCGCTGGTCATCCCGGTGATCGTCGGCAAGTTGCTCGGCGCCGCGGCGCTGGGCGGCCTGCTGATGGGCACCATCGTCACCGGCCTGTTCGTCGCCATCTCCATGTGCACCGGCGGCGGCGCCTGGGACAACGCCAAGAAGTACATCGAGGAAGGCCACCACGGCGGCAAGGGTTCCGAGGCGCACAAGGCCGCGGTCACCGGCGACACCGTCGGCGACCCGTACAAGGACACCGCCGGCCCGGCCATCAACCCGCTGATCAAGATCATCAACATCGTCGCCTTGTTGCTCATTCCGCTCCTGGCGACCGGCGCCACGATCTGAGCCAGCGCCATTGCCGCAAAGAAAAACCCCGCTCCGGCGGGGTTTTTTCTTGCTGGCCGTGCCAAGCGCTCAGCCGGGCTTGAGCTGGTTCAGCAGGTAGAGCAGCACATGGTGGACATGTTCGCGCAGGTGCTCGCCGGCGGCGTGCGCGGCTTCCGGGGTGATGCTGTCGAGGTCCATGCGCTCGACTTCGTGCGCGGCCGACGCCACCTGTCTCAAGCCCAGAGCCAGGGCACCGGAACGCAGGAAATGCGCGGCCTGGCGCACCCGTTCAGGATTGTGCTCGCGCAAGCCCGCCTCGATGAAGAGCAGCTGCTTGGGCGCATCGCCGACGAAGATCCGGATGAGCTCGTTCATGAGCCCCGGCTGCTCGACATCGAGCTCGCGCAGTTGGCCCAGCGGCTCGGGATCGTAGGTGGGCAACGTGGACATGGCCAGATCCTAGGTGGTCCGCAGGTGAATCTACCGCGAATCGCCGGTCGCGAACAGGCCGCGTCGCGAATCGGGTTGCAAAGTCACAGATCGCTGTCGGCGGCACGGCCGGATAGAATGCTTGCTGCGGCCGGTCGACCAGGAGCGCCCTCGTGAAAATGGACATCCCCTTCCTGCAGCTGCCGCTGTCGTTCGACGCGGACGTGCTGGCGAAGGAGCTCGCGGCGCTGGGTGAAGCCGCCTGGCGACCGCATCCGCTGGGTTACCCGGGCAACGATGCGCTGGCGCTGGTCAGCGTCGATGGCGATCCGGACAGCGACGACGTGCAAGGGCCGATGCGACCGACGCCCTACCTGCTCGCCTGTCCCTACCTGCTGCAAGCCATGCACAGCATCGGCGCGGTCTGGGGCCGTTCGCGGATGATGCGGCTCTCGGGCCGGGCAGAAGTCACGCCGCACGTGGACGTCAATTACTACTGGCGCGAGCATATGCGCGTGCACGTGCCGATCGTGACCCAGCCGACGGTGCGCTTCACCTGCGGCGCGGCCGAGATCCACATGGCCGCCGGCGAGTGCTGGATCTTCGATACCTGGCGCCTGCATCGGGTGCTCAACGACGCCGAGCGGCCGCGCATCCACCTGGTCGCCGACACCGTCGGCGGCAGTCGGTTCTGGCAATGGCTGCGCCACGCCCGGCCGTTCGACCGCCCGCCGGCGCAGTGGCAACCGCAGCGGGTGGCGCCCGGCGCCGACCCGGCACCAGCGCTGGACTACGAATCGGTCAACCTCCCCGAGATCATGTCGCCCTGGGAAGCCCGCGACCACCTGATGTTCCTGGTCGGGGAGGCGATTCCCGCGCGCGAGCTCGATGCCTTCGTCCAGCTCATCAACCACTTCCTGCGCCTGTGGCACGCGCTCTGGGCCAAGTACGGCACCGCCCCCGAGGGACGCACGGACTACCGGCAGCTGCGCGGCGATTTCGACAAGAACCTCGCGGCCTTCGAACCGCTGATGCTGCGCAATGGCATTTCGCTGGTCTCGGCCGTGCGCAACATGGTGGTCACCTGCCTGGTCGCCGAAAAAAGCGACGGCCGCGACATCGAGCAACGCGACCGGCCGCGAACCTGAGGAAAATCACCGTGAATACCGATCCGCCGCTCCGCTCCATCCCGCTGTTCGAGGGACTGTCCCAGGAAGACCTGGAAGTGCTGTCGGGGTCGCTGCAGCGCCACTCGTTCCCGGCCGGCGCCATGATCTTCAACATGGGCGATGTCGGCGACACCATGTACATCGTCGAAAGCGGCGATGTGAACATCCACCTGCCCGGCGACGGATCGCGGCGCCTCTCGCTCAAGGACCTCGGCAGCGGCGAGTACTTCGGCGAGCTGGCCCTGTTCGACGAAAAACCGCGCAGCGCCAGCGCCCTGGCGACCACCGACACGGTCCTGTGCGGCTTGCAGCGCGAGACCCTGGAACACTACCTGCAGCACCGGCCGCGCGCCGCGATGGCGATCCTGCGCACCATGGGCGAACGCCTGCGCGAAACCAACACGCTGCTGTCGGCGCGCGCCGCCCGCAACGTCGACGAGGAATTCGACAAGAACCTGTCTTGGAGCGATCGCCTGGCGGACGTGGTCGCCGAGCTCAATGGCAGCTGGAAATTCATCCTGCTGCTGCTCGCGATCACGGTGTTCTGGTGCCTGGCGAACACCAGATTGTTCCTCGGCTCGCCGCTCGACCCCTATCCGTTCCAGTTCTTCAACCTGGCGCTGGCCATCCTGGTCGGTTTGCAGGGCCCGCTGATCGTCATGAGCCAGAACCGGCAGTCGGTGAAGGATCGCGCCCGCGCCGAGACCGACTTCAAGGTCAACCTCAAGAACGAAGTGAACATCGAAACGCTGCTGCGCGAACTCAGCGAATTCCGGGCGGAAGTCAGGAACCGCGAAACCTGATCAGGCCGGGTCGCGGCGCCCGCGCCGATCGCGCTCGTCTTCGAGCACCGCGCGGCCCAGGGCCCCGAGGAAGGGAATTCCGACCTCGTCGTATTCGTACTTGTCGTCGTTGAAGATGCCGTCGGCGTTGACGCAGATCACCGCCGACAGCAGGAATTCGGCGCCGCCGTCCAGGTCCTGCACGTACTCGGTATCACCGAGGTAACCATAGGCTTCGCCGACCTTGCCGGTCAGGCGCAGGCTGGCCGGCTTGTCGTCGTGGCTGCCGCCCAGGGCCAGGAAGCGCGCCAGGCCGTCGCGGCTGGCATCGTCGCGGTAGACGGGATCCGTGCAGTCGCGCGGCATCATCGCCATGATCCGCAGCAGTTGCCCGCGCATTGGCTCGGCGATCGCCCAGCGCCGCGATGGCGCCACCGCCGCGGGCAGCGCCAAGGCCAGCAACATGCCGTGCAGGTCGGCCAGGGGCACGAAATTGCCGTGGCCGAAATCATGCGGCCCCGGCGTGACGCGGCCGTCGTCCTCCATCCAGCCCCGACCCGCCAGCGCCCTGCCATAGGGAAACGCGAGGGTGTCGAATCGGCGGGCGGGCCAGGTCGCGATGGTGTCGCCGCTGGCATCGAGCAAGCGACCCGAACGGGTGTTGCGGCCATCGCCGACCGGCGCGCCGACGCGGTTGACCACGCGCGCGTCGGGGTAGCCGAGCGCGGCCAGGCGCGCCTGGATCGCGCCCGGCCCGATGAAGTCGTAGAGCCGGTTGTGCGGAACGTTTTCGCTGACGGTGAAGATGCGCCGCAAGCTTCGCGCGACCGGCTCGGCCGCGGGCTCGTCGGCGGGCCATTCGCCGCTGAGCACCGGCGGGTCGGGCGCGAGCTGGACGTCGAGGCCAAGCCCGCGCCGCGACAGCTCCTCCGCGGCGATCAGCGCGGTCGGCAACTTGACCATGCTCATCGCCGGGAACCAGCGCCGCGGCGTCCAGCCGTATTGGTCGTGCGTCGTTGCGATGCCGCCGCTCGCATCGCGCCGGATGCGCGTCAACAGGATCTGCACTTCATGCGCGGGGTCGTCCACGCAGGCGGCCAGCGCCGGCGGCATGCGCGCGAATACGCGTCGCCACGACCGGCGATCCTGCCGGAAGGCGATTCGGTCCCGGCGCGCCGGCGCGCAGCCGGCCAAGGCCAGGGCCGGCAAAGCTCCGAGGAATCCGCGCCGGTCCATCACTCGGCCCGGTAGACCTCGGCGCCGGCGGCGCGGAATTCGGCGGCTTTCTCGGCCATGCCCGCTTCGAGCGCGACGGTTTCCTCGACGCCGTGCGTTTCGGCGTACTCGCGCACGTCCTGGGTGATCTTCATGGAGCAGAAATGCGGGCCGCACATCGAGCAGAAGTGCGCGAGCTTGTGCGCGTCCTTGGGCAAAGTCTCGTCGTGGTACTCGCGCGCCCGCTCCGGGTCCAGGCCGAGGTTGAACTGGTCCTGCCAGCGGAATTCGAAGCGCGCCTTCGACAGCGCGTTGTCGCGCGCCTGCGCGCCCGGGTGGCCCTTGGCGAGGTCGGCGGCGTGGGCGGCGATGCGGTAGGCCATCAGGCCCTCGCGCACATCGGCCATGTTCGGCAGGCCCAGGTGCTCCT
Source organism: Gammaproteobacteria bacterium (assembly GCA_025360985.1). GTDB lineage: Bacteria > Pseudomonadota > Gammaproteobacteria > Xanthomonadales > Xanthomonadaceae > Arenimonas. Next base: position 4,416 of record JANYBA010000057.1, read on the forward strand.
TGGGCGTGACGTAGCAGAGCATCGCCGTGCCGAACCAGCCGATCATCGCCGCGCCGATCGCGCTGGTGATGTGGTCGTAGCCGGGCGCGATGTCGGTGGTCAGCGGGCCGAGCGTGTAGAACGGCGCTTCGCCGCAAACGGCCAGCTGCTTGTCCATGTTTTCCTTGATCAGGTGCATCGGCACGTGACCGGGGCCTTCGATCATGGTCTGCACGTCGTGCTTCCAGGCGATCTTGGTGAGCACGCCGAGCGTTTCCAGCTCGCCGAATTGCGCGGCATCGTTGGCATCGGCGATCGAACCCGGGCGCAGGCCGTCACCGAGCGAGAAGCTGACGTCGTAGGCCTTCATGATGTCGCAGATGTCTTCGAAATGCGTGTAGAGGAAATTCTCCTTGTGGTGGGCCAGGCACCACTTGGCCAGGATCGAGCCACCCCGGCTGACGATGCCGGTGACGCGCTTGGCCGTGAGTGGCACGTAGCGCAGGAGCACGCCGGCGTGGATGGTGAAGTAGTCCACGCCCTGCTCGGCCTGTTCTAGAAGCGTGTCGCGGAAGATCTCCCAGGTGAGGTCCTCGGCCTTGCCGTTGACCTTCTCCAGGGCCTGGTAGATGGGCACGGTGCCGATGG
>JANYBA010000074.1 GCA_025360985.1 Gammaproteobacteria bacterium
ATGCCGAGCTCGTTGAGAAAGATCGGGCTCATGGCGTTCCTTCCGCCACCGGCACCGAACTGACGTCGAGTCGATAGTGGTCGCGGGCATGGACCAGGACGACGCGGCGATCGGAGGGATAGTCGACGCTGAGGATTTCCACATCCCGATACAGGAGTCGCCGCTGGCCGCCAGCGTCGAGCAACTGCCAATCCTTCGGCAGGGCCGCTCGGATCTGCTCGACCGGCCAGAGCATCAATTGCAGATCGAACAGGACGCGCGCGCCGTCGAGCCCGGGCGGCAACCAATCGGCGCGGGTTTGCTGCAAGTCCTTGCCATCCCAACGCAGCGTCAGCGCGGATTGTCCGAGCGCTTGCACGCCGAGCTGCAACTGCCGCGGGTCGATCTCCAGCAACGCCTCCAGGGTCTGGCTGCGTTCTCCGACGGTAATTTCCAGGCGCTGCTGCCACGCCAGTTCGCGACCCAGGCTGGCCGGCGTCAGGTTCAGCGTCGGCAATTCGGCCGCGGGCTCCCGCACCGGCTGCGCGGCGCAGCCGGCCAGCAATAGCAACGCAAGGAGCCATGGCATCAGGCGGAGCAAAGTTCCTCCAGCACCGCCAGGCGCCGCTTGTTCTCGGCGACGTAGGGATTGCGGAGATCCCAGGCATAACCGGCCAGGATCGAACAGATCATTTCGCGCACTTCCGGCGAAGGATGGGGATGGAAAATGATTTTCTGGAAACCGCCGGCGTACCAGGCCTCGACGAAACAGCGGAACGTGTCGACGCCGGCGCGCAACGGCGAGCCGTAATCCCTGTCCCAGTCGACGACCTCGCCCGCGAACTCGCGCGCCAGGCAGGCGCTGGCAAGGCTCGCCGACTTGAAGGCGATGGTCACACCTGAGGAAAACACCGGGTCGAGGAATTCGCCGGCGTTGCCCAGCAGCGCATAGCGATTGCCCCAGAGCGATTTCACGTTGGCGGAGTAGCCGATGATCTTGCGCGCCGGAGTATCCCAGGTGGCGTTGCCGAGCAGCGACGACAGGCCCGGCACTTCGGCGATGATCGCCCGGAGGCGCGCGGTCTCGTCGCCGCTGTACGAGTCCAGGTAGTCGGTGTGCGCGACCACGCCGAGCGAACAGCGGCCGTTGGAAAACGGGATCGTCCAGAACCAGACATCCTGCAGTTCCGGGTGCACGGTCACCAGGATCTTGTTGCGATCGAAGGTTCCTGGTGCGATGCCATCCTGGACATGGGTGAAATAGGCGCCTCGGGTCGGAAACCCGGACGGCGTTTCCAGCTTCAGCAAACGCGGCAGGATCCGCGCGAAGCCGCTGGCGTCGAGCAGGAAGCTCGCTTGCACGCAGTATTCCTCGCCGTCCGGACCGCGGGCGATGACATTCGGTGCGTCGCCATCGACATCGACGCTGACCACCTCGTGGCGATAGCGCAGCTCGGCACCGGCGCGCTCCGCGCAGTCGGCCAGTACTTTGTCGAAATCCGCGCGCTGGACCTGGTAGGTGGTGCCCCAGCCTTCGGAGAACTTCTCGCGGAAATCGAACTGGGTGTGCTTGTCGCCGCGAACGAAGGCGGCGCCATTCTTGTATTGGAAACCTGCCTCGACTACCGCCCGCAGCATCCCGGCCGCTTCGATGTATTCCATGCTCTGCGGCAGCAGGCTCTCGCCGATGGAAAACCGCGGGAACTGCTCCTTCTCCAGGATCAGGACGCGTCGACCCTGTTTGCGCAGCATGCCGGCGGCGACCGCTCCGGCCGGACCGGCACCGATGATCAGGATTTCCGTTTGTTCAGTTCGCATGATTCTGTAATCCCGAAGGACCCGGAGTTTCGGGTCGAAAGCAAGGCGACAACAGCCAGACCAGGGTGACCCCCAGCAGCATCGTCAGTCCAAAAGTATGCAAGGCGGGCGTCGCCGACAGCGACAGCAGCCCGAATGCGAGCAAGGTACTGCCGGCACCCAGGGACACTGCCAGCCAGCTGGCGCCGTCGTCCTGGTGTTCGACCAGGAAGATCCCGTAATCGACGCCCATGCCCAGCAACAGCAGGAGCGCAAGCACGGTGAACAATTGCAATGGCTCGCCCAGCCAGCCGAGCGCCGCCAGGCTGAGCAGCGTTGCCAGCAAGGTCGGCAGCCACGCCCGCCAGGCCAGTCGCCGATAGCGCCACCACAAGGCGAAACCGACGGCAACGAAACCGGCGATCAGCAGTTCGCCCATCATCGAACGGTAGTAACCGAGCAGTCTGGAAATCTCGCCGGTGCGATCGATCCAGCGCACGCCAGCCAACCCGGTGGCCTGGGCTCGCAACAGTCCGAGGTCGGAATCGGGGCCGATGCCGTCAAGCATCACCACGCTGGCCCAGCGGCCGTCGACCTGGCCCAGCCAGCGCGAACGGAACGGCTCCGAAACGGGCTGCCGCAGCCAGTCGTCGAGTCGCAGCGCGGACGGCGCGAAGTCCGGGCGTGACAAGGGCTCGCCGACCAGGTCCGACGCGCGCGCGAGCACCGCCGACTCGGCCCTGGCGGTGAGCGTTGCATCCGCCTGTTGCCGTGCGCGCGAAGGCACCCAATCCGAAATCGCGCCGTATCCCGACAATTGCTTTCGGCCGACCAAGCCATCGAGCCGGGACTTGAGTGCTTCCTCTTGTTCCAGAACCGCTTCGGTCGATTCGGCGCTGACCAGATAGAACTGCGCCGGACTTGGCAGGCCCAGCAATTGGCCGATTTGCCGTTGCTGCGCCAGTAGCGTCGGCGGCGAGTTCTGCAAGCTGCGCAGGTCGTCGCGGATTTCCAGGCGCCACAAGCCCGTCGCCGTGAAAACAGCAAACAATGCCAGCGCCATCCAACTGCCACGATGGCCGATGCGCAGGCGCGGCCAACCAGCTAGCGAGCCGGCAATGCGCTGGCCGAAGCGACTGATGGGGAGCGCGCCGCGATCCAACCATGGGAACCAGCAGGCCACGGTCGCGAATGCCGCCAGAAGGCCGGTGGCGGAAAACACCGCCATCTGCCGCAGGCCGGGAAACGGCGCCAGGCCCAGGGCCAGGTAAGCCAGCGCGCTGGTGATCAGCGCCAAAGCCAGGCCGGGCATCAGGAATCGCATCAAGCCATGCGGCGACAAGTCGCCGTGGCCTTGTCGACAGGCGAAGTAGTGGATGCCGTAGTCCTCGGCCACGCCGACCAGACTGGCGCCGAACACCAGGGTGAGCAGGTGGATTTTTCCGAACACGAACACCGTCATCGCCACCGCCGCCGCGCAACCGACCAGAAGGGACAGCGACACCAGCAGCAATGGCAAGGGGCTACGGAACGCCAGCCACATCAGCACGATCACCGCCAGCAGCGAACCCCAGCCGATGGTATTGATCTCGAGACTCGCGCGCACCGCCGCGGCTTCGGCATGCAGGGGCACGCCGGCGCGCAACAATCGCACCGTCGGCACGCGGACCCGGGCGCTTGCGCCGGCCCGGTCCAGGGCATCACCGAGCCGGGCATTGCCGTCGAGTCGGAACGCCGAGGCATCGATTTCGAATCGCAGGATTGCCCACTCGATGCCGCCACCGGCGACACTGGCGATGCCGTCGCGCATGGAAACGCCCTGTCCCATGCGCGCCTGCCACCAATCCGGCCACAGCCCGAGCGGATCGCTGCGCCAGTCGGTCAGCGCACCGGCCGCGCCCGGCCCGTACAGTCGGGTCAAGCCTGCGCCCGCGAGCTCGGATTCGCTCGCGCCGTGCAGTTGCGCGCGTTGCGCCGGCGTCAGCAGGCGATCGCGATACGGACGATAAAAATCCAGTGCCGCCTGCGCTGCGGCGCTGTTGTCGGCGCGCGTCGCCAGAACCTTCGAACCAGCGAGCGAAGCCGCGAAGGCATCGGCGGCGATGCGCGTCTTCGCCCAGTCGTCGCTGCCCACCAATACCAGCACCTGGCGCGTGGCGCCGTCGACGATGCGGCGATTGGCTTCTGTCAATAGCGGGTCGCGTGCTTCACTCGGCAGCAAGGCCAGGACATCGCTGTCCAGGCGCGGCGCCCGCCAGAAGCCGAACTGCTGCGCGGCCAAGGCCAACACCAAGGCCAGCCAGAGCCACGCCAGCCAAGCCCAGGTGCGACGCAGTCCGGCTTCGCCGTCGGCGTTCGTGTTGGCGCCGAGGTCAGTCAAACTGCCGCGCCTCGTCGGCGCTCAAGCTGGTCGGCGCGTCGCGCAATTGCAGGAAGCGGATTTCGGTGACGTCGCCGCGGACTTCTTCCAGGCGCACGCTACGCACGTGTTGGTCGCCCTGCAGCTCGATGCGCTTGAAGATTTTTTTTAGCGGCCCAGGCTTGGGGACAAGTTGCAATTGCCAGGCATTGTTCGCGCTCATGGTCTCGATCAGCGTGAACAGGCGCGACAGAGCGTCGACATCGCCACCCAGCAAGGCCAGCAACAGCGCATTGGCCATGGCCACCGCGGGACTCGCCCCAGGCCCTGCGCTGGTCGCCGCTGAGCCATCGTCGCGCCGCACGAGTAGCTTGTCCTTGGTCAATACCAGGGTCGAGGCGAATGGGCTGCGCGTGGCCCAGACCAGGCCGCGGCCCTTGTCGATCAGAAAGTCGCCTTTCGACAGCAAGGGGTGTTTGAAGCCCTGCAGTTGCTTTTCCTGTTCGAACTGACCGCGCAAAACCGGCGACACGACCAGTCGGGCGCGTACGCCGGCGCCAGGTACGGCCGCCTGGGCGCACGTCACAACGACAAGAAGAACGGCGCAAACAATGCGCTGCAGCGCGATCATGGCGCCAGTCCGAGCCGTTCAAACAATATCGGCGGCGACACGAACTGCATCTCGCCGGTCGCCAGCAGCACCGCCACCTGGATGGTATGGGCACGGGTCAGCAGCTCGCCACTCGCCGCATCGGTGATTCGATAGTCGATCTTCAAGCGATTCTCCCATTCCACGATGCGGGCGCTGACCCGGAGCTTCTGGCCGATCCGCGCCGAACGAATGTATTTGGTCCTCATATCTACGATCGGCCACATGTAACCGGACGCGTGCATTTGCAGGTAGTCGAAGTCGAAGCGCTGCAGCAGGGCGCAGCGGGCCAGCTCGAAGTACTTGAGATAGTGCCCGTGCCAGACCACGGCCATCGGATCGAGGTCGTGGAAGGCCGGCGTGACTTCGATCTCATGGGCCAGCTCAGGGCGATCCATACAGGCTCCAGGACTCGCCGCGGATGGCCGCCAACAACGCCCGCAATTCGCGATCCAGTGCGCGGTCCTCGACGATCAGCGGAATGCGCGCTTCCAGGTCCGCGTACATTGCCTCCAGCGCTGGCGTCATCTTCAGTTCCGGTTGCGCGCGGCGGCGCAGCGCGATGCCTTGGCGCGCGGTCACCAACAAGCTGGCGGCGACCTGTTCGGTCAGTTCCAATACCCGCAGGCAGTCGCGGGCGGCGATTGTGCCCATGCTGACCTTGTCCTGGTTGTGGCATTCGGTCGAGCGCGAGAACACCGAGGCCGGCATGGTCAATTTGAGCGCCTCCGCCGTCCAAGCGGAAACGCTGATCTGCAATGCCTTCAAGCCGTGGTTCAGCGGTGCCCGTTCGCCGCTGGCGGCCGACAGGTTGGCGGGTAGGCCGTGGCTGTAGCGCGCATCCACCAGCAGCGCCATCTGGCGATCCATCAGGTCGGCGAGGTTGGCGACCAGGTTCTTCATCGAGTCCATCACGAATGCGATGTGGCCGCCGTAAAAATGGCCGCCATGCAGGACCATTTCCTGTTCGGCGTCGATGATCGGATTGTCGTTGGCGCTGTTGAGTTCGTTCTCGATCGTGTCCTTGAACCAGGGCATCGCGTCTTCGAGCACGCCGATCACATGCGGTGCGCAGCGCAAGGAGTACCGGTCCTGCAGTCGTTTTTCGTTTCGCGGCGGACGGTCCGAAGCCAGGTCGGCGCGCAAACGCGCGGCGACCCGCTGTTGGCCCGGATGCGGCTTGACCGAGAACAGGACTTCGTCGAAATGGTGGGCGTTGCCGTCGCTGGCCAGGACATTGAACGCGGTCAGGCGCGCGCACAATCGCGACAGGTAGTCGGCGCGTTGCCAGGCTAGGCAGGCCAGCGCGGTCATGACCGCAGTGCCATTCATGATCGCCAGCCCTTCCTTGGGACGCAGCTGCAATGGCTTGAGCGAATAGCGCGCCAGCGCCACGTCGGCCGCTACCACCGCGCCGTCGTGGCGCACGTCGCGCTCGCCGCAGAGCACGGCGGCGACATAGGAAAGCGGCGTCAGGTCGCCACTGGCGCCGACCGAACCTTCGGCCGGGATCATCGGCAGGATGTCGTGCTGCAAGAGCGCGGCCAACTGGTCGAGCAGGCCGATGCTGACCCCGGACACGCCCTGCGCCAAGGACAACAGGCGGGCGGCAAGCACGGCGCGCGTCTCTTCCGGTTCCAGGAAGCGGCCGAGCCCGCAGCCATGGTAGGTGTACAGGTGTTGCGGAAGTTCGGCGATCAGGTCCGGCGGAATCGTCACCGTGCAGGAATCGCCGTAGCCGGTGCTGACGCCATAGACGACGCCGTCTTCGGCGATCAGGCGATCGACGAACTCGGCGCCTCGGGAAATGCGGGCCCGGAAGGCCGGGTCGTTGCGAAGGCGGGTACCGACCTCGCGGCGGGCGATCGCGACGATATCGTCCACGCGCAGCCGATCGGCGCCAAAGGTGATCGAGCGACTCTCGGCGTTATCGTGCGATGTCATGACTTGCCTGATCCCAGAATGGATAGAAGTTGAACCAGTCTAACGGCGACTCCCGTAGCCTGGCTTCGAGCCAGGATACGAATTCACCGGCATAGCGACCCATCGCGGCCTGGCGATCGGCGCGTGGCAGGACGATCCGGTCGGTGAGCTTGTGCATCGTCGCCCGATAGCCGGCGCCGTCGTGCAGGCAGGCGAGGAAATAAACGGGGCACGCGAGCAAAGACGCCATCAAGTAGGGGCCGGCCGGAAAAGGCGCCGGCTCGCCCAGGAAGGGCAGCACAAGGAGGCGATCGCCGGTAACAGGAATCCGGTCGCCGGCGATCGCGACGACTTCGCCGGCGGCGACGCGTTCGGCCAGCAACATCGCCGTCGGCGCGTTGAACTCGGTCACCTGCAGCAAGTTCACTTGCGAGTCCGGATTGAGGCGATGCAGGATCCGGTTGAACCGCTGGGCGTGCGCGGTGTGCACCAGGATGTTGATCTTCAATCCCTGCCGCAATTCCGCGGCGGCCTGCAGCAATTCCAGGCAACCAAGATGAGCGGTGACGATCACGCCGCCACGACCGGCCCGCAGGTCGGCGACGATCGCTTCATGGCCTTCGAACCGAATCCGATTGAGCGGGAAACGACCGCCCACCGCCAACATCTTGTCGAGCAGCGTTTCGGCGAAGAAAACGAAGTGCCGCAAGCTCAAGCGCCAATCCGGCGTGCGGGCAAACACGTGCTGCGCGGCCTGCAGTCGCCGCAGGTAGTCCAGCGACGCGCGCCGCGCTGTTCCGCCCCGGAGCCAATGGAAGAACACCACCGGGTACAGGCAGATGCGGAACGGCAGGCGGCCGAACCAGCGGTTCACCTGGTACAGGAACCAGATTCCGACGACGAACGTGCTCTCGCCGATTTCCGCCCAATGGGACCGCTTCATCGCCGCGTCCACTTGTGGACCAGCAGCATCGGCAGGCGGACGAGCATGCCGAAAAACAGCGCCGCATGCATGCGCGAAATCCGGATGTTGTCGCGCCAGACGTCGAAATGGGACACGCCATCGAGCGGGTAGGTCACGCGGGCAGGGCGGTTGCGGATGCGCAGCCCGCGCCAGTGCATCCGCACCAGGATCTCGCTATCGAAGTCCATCCGCCGCCCCAAGCGGACCGAATCCAGAAGTGCGATGGTCGCGGCCAACGGGTAAACGCGGAAACCGCACATCGAATCGCGGATCGCGAAGGAAAGGGTGTTGATCCAGACCCAGACGTGGGTCGCGTATCGGCCGTAGAGCCGCCCCTTCGGTACCGACGAATCGAAGACCGGGCAGCCGATGATCACGGCGTCGGGATGTTGCTTTGCCTCGGCGAGGAATCCGGGAATTTCCGCTGGGTCGTGCTGGCCGTCGGCATCGATCTGCACGGCATGGGAATAGCCCTGGCGCGCCGCTTCGCGCAATCCGGCCATCACCGCGCCGCCCTTGCCCTGGTTGACCGGCAGCCGAACCAGGGAAATGTCGTCGGGATGTTCACGCGCGATTCGGTCCAGCACCGCCGCGCAAGCCCGGTCGGAACCATCGTCGACCAACACGCTCGGCAAGCGATGG
>JANYBA010000082.1 GCA_025360985.1 Gammaproteobacteria bacterium
GCGATCCTCTTGATCGCGCTGGTCGGTTACGGCGCCTCGCGCTACATCCCGCCGGCGCCGCCGACCGCGCCAGACACGAAGATCGACTGGAACCCGCTCACCGCCAGCCTGCCGATCATCAAGCTGTGCATGCGCGAGCGCGCCGTATTCAATTCCGTGCTCGGCATCTCCTGGTTCTGGTTCCTCGGCACCGCGCTTACCGCGCAGCTGCCCGTTTACGCCGAGGCCAACCTCGGCGGCGGCCCGGCGCTGTACCTGCTGACCCTGGCGGTGTTCTCGGTCGGCACAGCGATCGGCTCGCTACTGTGCGAGAAACTTTCGCACCGCACCGTCGAAATCGGGCTGGTGCCGCTCGGCGCGATCGGCGTCACTGCCTGCGGCATCGCGCTGTATTTCGCCCGCAGCGGGCTGGCGCCGGTGCATGGCCTCGGCGTGATGGCCTTCCTGGCCGCGCCCGGCAGCCTGCCGGTGCTGTTGTCGCTGGCCGGCATCGGCGTGTTTGGCGGCTTCTACCTGGTGCCCTTGTTCGCCCTGGTGCAAAGCCGCACGCCCAAGCCCGAGATCTCGCGGGTGATCGCCGGCAACAACATCCTCAACGCGCTGTTCATCGTCGCCGCGGCGGTTTTCGGCATCGTCGCGCAGAAAGTCTGGCACTGGACGATTCCGCAGTTCTTCCTCGCCGTCGCGATCATGAACGGGCTGGTGGCGCTCTACATCTTCACCCTGGTGCCCGAGTTCCTGATGCGCTTCGTCGCTTGGCTGCTCACGCACGCGCTGTATCGCGCCAAGGTCATCGGCATCGACGACAACGTGCCCGACGAGGGCCCGGCGTTGGTCGTCTGCAACCACGTCAGCTACATGGATCCGCTGGTGCTGATGGGCGCGATCCCGCGGCCGACCCGCTTCGTCATGTACTACAAGATCTTCAACACGCCCGGCGCCAGCTGGCTGTTCCGCAACGCCCGCGCGATCCCGATCGCCGGCGCCAGAGAAGACCCGGCGGTGATGGCCGCGGCGTTCGCCGAAGTCGACAAGGCACTCGCCGAGGGCGAGATCGTCGGCATTTTCCCGGAAGGAAAACTCACGACCGACGGCGAAATCGCCGAATTCAAGACCGGGCTCGAACGCATCCTGAAAACGCGGCCGGTGCCGGTGGTGCCGATGGCTCTGCGCGGGATGTGGGCCAGCCTGTTCAGTCGGCGCGAGGGACGGCTGTGGCGCTTGCCGCGGCGCCTGCGCGCGCGCATTGAGCTGGAAGCGGCGCCGCCGATACCCGGCGACCAGGTCACTGCCGCGCAACTCGAAGCCATCGTCCGCAAATTGCGCGGCGATCGCGCCTAGGTGCCGAAGCCGGCGACCACGAACAGGGCCAGCAACGCCAGCCACAGCAACAGCACGCGCCAGACCAGGCTCATGGCGTCGCGCAATTCGAGCAACGCTGGCGCTTGCGCCGGACCGTCCACGGCGTAGGCGTCTTCCTCGCGCAATTCGCAGACCACGCTGGCCCGCGCCGCCGCGCCCAGGAAACCGATGTCCAGCCGCCAGCCGCCCTGGGCATGCCAATCGCGCCACGCCGCCAACACGCCGTCGAAATCCGCCGCCAGGGCCAAGGCCAGCGTCATCAGGTGCGCCACCGGCCAGTTGAGCAGGGCGAGGAAATCCTTCGCCGCTTCGCCCTGCACCGGCGGCAACAGGCTTTGCGCGCGTCCCTGCGCCGCGAGGGACGCCAGGCGATAGCCGATCGCGCCGGCCGGCCCGAGCAGCAGGAACCAGAACAGCACGCCGAACCAGCGCCAGAGCGCACAGTGGAATACCGCTTCCACCAGCGCGGGCCCTTCGAGCGTGGGTTCGCCGCCGTCCGGGAACAAGGCGGCCGCAGCCGCGCGCCGCGCCGCCGGATCGCGCGCCTCGACGACGGCGTCGACGTCGAGGTCGAGGTCGCGTGGCCCCCAGCTCAGCACCAGGACGCTGAGCGCGAAAACGAACATGGGCAGCCCGTAGTGACGATCGCCCAACAGCCATTGCAGGCCAGCCACGGCCAGCACCGGCAGTCCGACGCCGATCACCAGCCCGAATCGGCCGCGCCAGGCGCTCTGGCCGCCGAGCCATCGGCCCAGCCATTTGAGCCAGGCGGTGAACCAGCCGTAGCGGCGGATCGCCGCCAGGCCCGGCGCGATGTGTCCGAGCACCAGCGACAACACGACAGCGATCAGGGTCAGGGCCATGGCGTGATTCTAAGCCTGAATGCCTATGCCTGAATCCGGCGGCGTTTCAGCGGTCCGCCAGCCAGTCGTCGATCAGCCAGCGCGAGATCGACAGCCGCGGCGACACCTGCATCGCGCCGCTGGCGGTCAGCGCACGCAGTTCGGTCGCGCTGAACCACTGCGCCGCCTCCAGCTCGTCGCCAGCGCGGGCGGGCTGCGGATCGGCTTCGGCGCGAAAACCGACCATGAGTGCCGATGGGAATGGCCAAGGCTGCGAAGCCGCATAAACGACGGAACGAACACGCACGCCGGCTTCTTCCAGCACCTCGCGCGCCACCGCCTGTTCGAGCGATTCGCCCGGCTCGAGGAATCCGGCCAACACCGACCAGCGCCCTTCCGGCCAACTCGCTTGCCGCCCGAGCAGGAGTCGTTCGCCGTCGCTGACCGCGACGATGATCGCCGGATCGGTGCGCGGGTAATGCTCGAGCGCGCAGCCGGGGCACAACAGCATGTGGCCACCGCGCCGGACTTCGAGCGCGCTGCCGCAGCCGCCGCAGAAGCGATTGCGTTCGCGCCAGTGCAGCAGGGCGCGGGCCTGCGCGAAGATGCTTGCCTCGAAGGCCGGCCAGGTCGCGGCGGCCGTGCGCAGGTCGATCGCCTCGACCGGAATTTCCGCGCGGGCCAGCGCCGGCAACGCGAAGCAGGCGCCGCCTTCATCGTCCTTGCCCAGGAAAACGGCCTCGGTCGGCAAGTCCGGCGCCACATCGGCGCCAACCGGAAAGCGCAAGGCCTCGGGATCACCGCAGCCGCGCGCCTGGCCGTCGGCATCGAGCACCAGCACTTTCGCGTTGGACCAAAGGGCGGCCAGCGCGTCAGCATCGGTGCGCAAGTCATCGGCCCGATCCAGGCCGCCGTGCTGGAAGGCGTAGCGCCGTTCCGCTTCGGTCACGCGGAAAAGCTGCTGCCGCAGCCGCAGGTGGTCTTGGCGTTGGGGTTGCGGATCACGAACTGCGCGCCCTGCAGGTTCTCGCGGTAGTCGACTTCGGCGCCGGCCAGGTATTGCAGGCTGAGCGGATCCACCAGCAGGGTGACGCCATCGCGCTCGACCGCCAGGTCGTCCTCGGCGCGTTCTTCCTCGAAGGCGAAACCGTACTGGAACCCTGAACAGCCACCGCCGCTGATATAGACCCGCAGCTTCAGCGCCGGGTTGCCTTCCTCGGCGATCAGGGCCGCGACCTTGCCGGCGGCGGCGGCGGTGAATTCCAGCGGCCGGTCGAGGTCCTGGTAGCTCGGTGCGTCGTTCATATGTTCAAAGTATGCGCCCGCCAGCCTTGATCAAGGGGCGGTGGCGCCGTCGGCCGACGTGCCCGGGCCGGTCAGTTGCGCCATCGGGGCGTCGGCATGGATGAGCCGGCCAGTGATCATCGCGCCGGCGGTCATTTCCACCACCTTGTAGTAGATGTTGCCCTGCACCCGCGCATTGGCCGCGAGCTCGATGCGTTCGCTGGCATGGACATCGCCGTTCATCTGCCCGGCGATGACCACCACCGGCGCGCGCACTTCGCCTTCTACGCAGCCCTGTTTGGCCACGGTCAGGACCGCCGCGACGCCGTCGTCGGCGACGATCTTGCCGATGATCCGGCCTTCGACGTACAAGCCGCCGGAAAACGCCACGTCGCCGCGCAGCACGACGCGCGGCCCGATCAGGGTTTCCACGGCGTTGCTGCCATTGCGCGTGCCCTTGCCCTTGTCTCCGAACACGTCATTCTCCCTGGGTCTTGCCGACTTGCCATGCAAAGGTCTGTTCGACGTCTTCGCCATTGCCGTGCAGTTTCACCTTCACCCGCTGCGGGGTGAATCCGGGCGGCAGCATCACGCTGTCCTCGACCTGCTGGAAGTAGCGGAACGAAAACGGCTTGCCGGCGGCGCCGGGCTTTTGCAGCAAGTCGTCCCAGCTGACGGTGGCGAGCTTGCCGGCGCGCACGCCTTCGACCGAGAAGCGCATTTCGCCCTTGCTGATGGCGCCACGGTTCAGGTTCTGGGTGAGCGTGACCGTGTAGTGCCAGGTGCCGCCGTTCTCGGCGGCAAATTGCGCCTCGTGCACGCGCAGGCCGTGGCGTTGGCCGGTCGAACCGACCAGGCGTTCGTAGAAATCGACGTCGGCGCGCAAGCCGGAGATTTCCTCCTCACGGTCGGCGAGGGTCGACTGCAAATCGACATTCGCGCTGCGGCTGATCTGGTCGGAGCGCTTGAGCGTGGCCACCTGCTGGCGCAATTGCTTGAGCGCGACGTCCTGTTCGCGAAGTTGCTGCCGGGACTGGGCCAGTTCCCCGCGCGTGCCGGAAAGATCCGGCGCCGCCAGGCCGCTGGCATAGCGCCAGGCCAGCGCCAGGCTCGCCACCCAGGCCACGGTCAGCGCGATCCAGAACACGCGGCGCAAGGGCTGATGTGGCACGATCTGGAATCGCTGGGGGTCGGGGCCGGGGGAACTCATCCGGACAGGATACCGGTCCGGCAAGTCCCGGGCCATGAAGGGGAAATCGGCGGCCGGCTTGCCCGCGCGGGCGGCCGACGCGATATGCTTACTGGGTCACAATTAGGTATTGGTCTCGCAAAGGTTGCCTGATGAATTTGCACGACGAGTCCCAACTCGCCGAACGCCAGCCCGTTCGCCTGCTGCAGCGGCTGCCGGAGCGGATTGGAACGATGCTGGTCCGGCTGCGCCGATTCGAGCGCCTGGGTTGGGACATCAACGGCTTGGCCATGGCGCGCGATGACGCGCGCCGCTGGGCCGAGGACTGCCATCGGGAGGGCCTGGCGCCCACCGCCGCGGCACTGCGCGACCTGGTTGCCAGCCTCGACGACTGCCTGTCGGTCGAGGTCCTGCCCGACTTCGACACCGGCGCCAACTGGCTGGCCCGTACCGAACGGATCCTGGCCGAACTTCCTGAGCCGCCGGTCGAAGTCGCGGCGCCGGCGCCCTTGCCGGCGCACATGATGTCCTTGCGCGAAGCCGTGCTGTTGATGGATGCCGAGGAACTGGCCGGATCATCGTCCGACGACATCGTCATGACCCCGCTGGTGCCCGAGGCCGAGGCGGAGCCTGAATTCGACATCAGTTTTGGCGCCGCCTGGACCGACAACCTCCACCAGGACCCCGAGCCGCCGATTCTTGCGCCGCCACCGCCACCGCCACCGCTGCCACCGCGTCCGGCGCCTGCGCGTCCGGCGCCGGCGCCTGCGCCGCCGCCGACACCTGCACCCGCCCCCGTGGCCCGCCCGCCCGTGACGCCGATGGCGCCCATTGTTGCCGCCCGCCCGCCGGCGCCACAGATGGTGGCCACGCGCAGCGGCGCGGCCGATGCGATCCAGCTGACGGTTCCCGACGGCTTCCGCCTTTACCACCTGACCGCGCACGGTCCGCTGTCGGTCGAACTCGACCAGCGGCTCGAGGCGCAGGGCCTGGAGATCGAATTGCTGGAGGACGTCGACGAACTCAAGGAATTGCTCGGCGCCCTGCCCGCCGACCTGATCCTGATCGACGCCGATTTCAGCACCCGGCTCGAAGGCCTCGGCGAGTCGGTGCACCAGGCGCGCCAGCGCTTCGGCAAGCGCCGCCTGCTGGTGGTGGCGATCAGCGAAGCCGACGACATCAACCTGCGCCTGTCGGCGCGGCGAGCCGGCGTCGACGCGCTCGTGGTCGATCCGCACAGCGCCAACGACATACTCAAGCGGCTGCAGGCCTTGCTCGACCCGGAACGCCAGGAATCCTACCGGGTGCTGATCGTCGAGGACGACCGCGGCCAGGCCCTGTTCGCCGAAGGCATCCTGCGCAATGCCGGCATGGAGTCGATGGTGGTGCTCGATGCGCTCGGAGTGATGCCGGCGCTCGACCAGTTCCACCCCGACATGATCCTGATGGACCTGAACATGCCCGGCGCCAACGGCATCGAACTGACCGCGCTGATCCGCGAGCGCGAAGAGTTCGCGCACACGCCGATCGTGTTCCTGTCCGGCGAGAGCAGCGAAGACCTGCAATTCGACGCCATCGACGCCGGTGGCGACGATTTCCTGAGCAAACCGATCCGGCCGCGGCACCTGATCTCGGCGGTGCAAAGCCGCGTGCGCCGGCACCGCACGCTGGCCAAGCGGCAAAGCAAGCGACCCGATCGCGACCCCGCCACCGGCATGGTCTATCGCAGCGCCCTGCTCGACCTGGTCACCGACAACCTGCACGCCGGCCAGAATAAGGGCGGCCTGCTGTTCGTCGAGATCGACGGCCTCGGCCTGTTGCGCGAGCGGATCGGCCTGGCGGCGCTCGAGCAGTTGCTCGGCGACGTCAGTCGCGCCTTCACCAGCCTGCTCGGCGGCCTGCAGGTCACCCGCATCGGCGACGGCAGCTACCTGGTGCTCGATACCGAACGGGAGGAATCGCGGCTGGAAGTGCTCGGCATCATGATCCGCAACAACCTGGCCGAGAAGTCCTTCCAGGCGCTGGGGCAACCGGTGCGGCTGCGCATGTCGGTGGGCATCTGTTCGTTCGCGCACGGATTCGCCGATGCCAACGTCATGCTCAATGCGGTCGAGAAAGTCGCCCGCGAGGCGCGCGGCCACGAACGCGGCATCCGCCGCTACGAGGCGCCCAAGCCCGCCGAAGTCCGCCGCGCCGCCGATGCCGCCCACCTGGTGCTGGAAGCGCTGCAACAACGGCGCATGGAAGTGGTGTACCAGCCGGTGGTCGCGGTCGCCGGCAGCGACCAGGCGCAGTACCAGTTGCTGCTGCGGCTACGCGACGCCGATGGCAAGCTGCACAACGCCGCCGAGGTCGTGCCGATCGCCGAGCAAGCCGGCCTGATCGTTGAAATAGATCGCTGGGTAGTCGGCCAGGCGCTGGCGCTGATCCGCGCGCAGCGCGACAAGCAACGCGCGTTGCGCTTGTTCGTCACCCAATCGGCGCACACCCTGGCCACGCCCGGGCAGGCCGAATGGCTGCGCACCGAACTGATGGTCAACGAAATCGACGGCAGCGCGCTGGTGATCGAGATCCGGCTCGAGGACGCGGCCGTCAACGCCACCGAAGTCGGGCGCTTCTGCGGCGAGCTGGTCGCTGACGGCGTGCCATTCTGCCTCGGCCAGTTCCAGGCCGGCACCGAAGCCGAATCCCAGCTCAACCAGCTGCCGCTGGCTTTCATCAAGCTGGCGCGCAAGTACACCATGAACACGCCGACCTCGGAGTTGCGCGACGAGCTCAAGACCATGATCGACCTCGCCCACCGGCGCGGGCTGGAAGTCATCGGCCCGGCGGTCGAGGACGCGCAATCGGCCGCGGCGCTGTGGATGAGCGGCATCGATTTCATCCAGGGCAACCTGGTCCAGGAAGCGAACCTCGACATCAATTTCGACTTCCACCAGGCGGTCCTTTGATGCGCGACTTGAACGTCAGCGACGCCCTGATCCTGCGCTGGCTGGCGATCGCCAGCGCCGCCGGCGCGGCGTTCGCCGCCGCGCTGTCCTTCTACTCGGAAAATTCCCTGTGGAAGATCGCCACCCTGGCCGCCACGCTGCTGGCGGTCGCCGGCGTCGCCGGCCTGTGGCGGGCCATCGCGCTGCGCAATTCGGCGTTGGCCGAGGCGCAGCAGCAGAGCGGCGTCACCCGGCGCGAAGTCACCACGCTGCAGCAGGAACTGGAAGTCCACCGCAACCTCGGCAAGGAACTGGCCGAAGCCAAGCAGGCGGCCGAGTCGGCGATGATGGCCAAGGGCGAATTCCTGGCGACCATGAGCCACGAGATCCGCACGCCGCTCAACGGCATCATCCCGATGCTCGAGCTGCTGATGAATTCGCGGCTGCCGCCCGACCAGCACGAGTTCCTGCGCACCGCCTATACCTCGTCGCGGCAGATGCTGCGCATCGTCGACGACATCCTCGACTTCTCCAAGCTCGAAGCCAACAAGCTGCAGCTGGAGACCACCAGCTTCAACCTGCGCGAGCTGCTCGACTCGGTGATCCGCTTGATGGACAAGCCGGCCGAGAACAAGAACCTGCGCCTGATCCTCCAGCTTGACCCGTCGGTGCGGCTGGCGGTGCGCGGCGACCCGGTGCGCATGCGCCAGATCCTGACCAACCTGATCAGCAACGCCATCAAGTTCACCGAGCGCGGCGCGATCACCCTGGGCGTGGTCCGTCGTGGCGAAAACAAGACCCACCACGAGCTGCGCTTCGAAGTCCGCGATACCGGCATCGGCATCGCCCGCGACAACCTCGACAAGCTGTTCCGCGCCTTCGCCCAGGCCGACGCTTCGACCACGCGCCTGTACGGAGGCACCGGCCTTGGCCTGGTGATCTGCAAGCGCATCGTCGATTTGATGGGCGGCACGATCGGCGCCGAGTCCGAATTCGGTCGCGGTGCGACGTTCTGGTTCGAGATCCCGCTGCTCAAGGCGGTCGGCGACATCCAGGACACCCGCGCCGACCTGCACGGCGCCCGCGCCCTGTTGCTCAGCACCGAGGCGGCGCAGCGCCTGCGCATCCAGCAGGCGGCCGGGAACTGGGGCCTGCAGTTGGTGCTGGCAGAGAGCACCCAGGACGCGCTCAACCAGATGCGCACCGCGCACGGCCGCGGCGGCAACTGGGCCATCGACATCCTGATGGTCGACCTCAACAGCGTGCGGGCGACGACGCTGGCGCTGCATCGCAACCTGCGCAACGCCGCCGAATTCGCCAACCTGCCGGTGATCTACCTGCGCGGCGTCGACGAACCGCCGGCGGAATTGCTGGCCGATAGCCATGCGCTGACGATCCAGCGCGGCCTCGGCGCGCCGGAAATGCGCGCGGCGATCAACAACTTCCTCGCCGGCAAGGCCGCCGCCCGCGCCGAGACGCCGATGGCGGCGCTGTTTCCCGAGCTTCCACCCGACGACGGCACGGTCGCGCCGGCGCCAATGCCCAAGCTGGTCGGCAAGGTCTTGCTGGTCGAGGACAACCCGGTCAATCAGAAAGTCGCGCAGAGCCTGATCCGGATCCTTGGCCTGGAATGCGAGACCGCCGACAACGGCCAGATCGCGGTCGAACGCATGGCCAAGGGCGGCCTGGACCTGGTGCTGATGGACTGCCAGATGCCGGTGATGGACGGCTACTCCGCCACCGTCGAGTGGCGGAACCAGGAGGCCGCGCAGAAGCTCCGGCGCCTGCCGATCATCGCCATGACCGCCAATGCCATGGCGGGAGATCGCCAGAAATGTCTCGACGTCGGCATGGACGATTACCTGTCCAAGCCCGTGGATCGTCGCTTGCTCGCCGCGTGCCTGGGCAAATGGCTGGACAAGTCGCCGCTCGGCGGCGATCGGCCGGCACCGCCACTCGCCGCGCCAGCCGCCATTGTGCCGGCGCCCGTGCTGGAAGCGCCGAGCCTGGCGCCGCTCCCGGTCGCGCCACCGCCATTGCCGCCGCCGGCTCCAACCCCGCAGGCGGCGCCCCCACCCCCGCGTCCGATGGCACCGGCGCCTGCGCCAGCCCCGCAGATCGCGCCGCCCGCGCCTCGGCCGATCGCTCCACCACCGGCTCCGGCACCGTCCCCGCCGTTCGCCCCAGCCGCCGCGCCCCGCCCCGCCGTACCGGCCGCCGCGCCGCCACCTGCCCCGCGACCTCCACTTCCCTCCTATCCGCCGCGACCCACAGCGGCGCCACAACCGTTCGCGCCGCGACCACCAGTGGCTGCACCGGCAGCCCCGGTGCCGGCCACGCCGGCGCCCCCGGCCCTGCCGGTGCTGGCCATGGAAGTGTTGAACGAGTTGAGGGAAATCATGGGCGACGAATACCTGGGCCTGGTGCGCCTGTTCCTGGAAGACGCGCCCAGCCACATCGAACGGCTGCGCAGCGCCGCCGCCCACAACGACATCGCCGGCATGGTCGCGCCTTCGCACACGCTCAAATCGTCGAGCGCCAATCTCGGCGCACTGGCGCTGTCGGCCGTCGCCAAGCGGATCGAACTCGGCGCGCGCACGCAGTTGCTGCCGAACCCGGGCTTCGCCGTTAAGATGCTGGAAACCGAATTCCAGCGCACCCGCGCCGCATTGCAAGCGCTGAACTGAGTTATCTGGCCCTGGCTCGCGGCGCGGTCGTGCCGCGCGCTACGTCGGTCTAGCCGATGCCG
>JANYBA010000094.1 GCA_025360985.1 Gammaproteobacteria bacterium
CTGCCGCCGCCGAACCTGCGCGGCACCATGACGGCGCGCATGACGCGCGTGTTCCCGCAGCTGGCCGGCGTCAAGCTCGACCACGTCTGGGGCGGCTACGTGGACATCAGCCTCAACCGCGCGCCCCACTGGGGCCGGCTCGGTTCGAACATTTACTTCGCGCAGGGTTTTTCCGGGCACGGCCTTGCCGCCACCGGGCTCGCCGGGCGGATCATCGCCGAAGCCATCCGCGGCCAAAGCGAACGGCTCGATGTTATCGACCGCATCCCGCACCACCCGTTCCCGGGCGGCCGCGTCCTGCGCACGCCGCTGCTGGTCGCGGCGATGGCCTGGTACAAGCTGCGCGACGCGCTGTGGTGAGCGGGCACGGCGAAATTCCGCTGGAGCGCATCGTCGGCTTGATGCAGAGCCTGCTGTCGCGCCCGGACCTCGATTCGCTCCTCGAAGAAATCGTCGACACCGCGAAATCCCTGCTCGGCGCCGAGTTGGCGACGCTGTGGCTGCACCAGTCCGATCGCGGGCAGCTGGTCTGCGCCATCCCGCGTCGCGACACGCCGATCACCGCCGCCATCGGCGTCGGCCTGGTCGGCACCTGTGCGGCGGCAAGGAAGCTGGTGAACGTGCCCGACGTCAGCGCCGACACGCGCTTCATCGAAGCCGTGGACGGCGGCGCCTTGATCGGTCGCGGCTCGATGCTGAGCGCGCCGATGATCGATTCCGACGGCGTGCTGATCGGCGTCCTGCAGCTACTCGACGAAGACGGCCTGGAATTCGATGCCCGCTCGGAATCGATGGCCGGGTTGCTGGCCGCGCAGGCGGCGATCGCCTTGCAGGCGGTGGCGTTGCACCGTGAGCGCATGGAGTTCCAGCGCCTGAGCCAGGAAGTGGAACTGGCCCGCACGATCCAGATCGGGACGCTGCCCGAAGCCATGCCGCGCGTGCCGGGCTACGAGGTGCACGGGCATTTCCAGCCAGCCGAACGCGCCGGCGGCGACTTGTTCGACCTCGCCGTGCTCGACGACCAGTTGTACATCCTGCTCGGCGACGCCACCGGCCACGGTTTCGGGCCGGCGCTATCCGCCGTACAGATGCAGGCGATGTTGCGGGTCGCGTTCCGTTGCGGCGCCGACCTCGACCAGGCTTACCAGCACGTCAACAACCAACTCGCCGAGGACCTGGCCGAGAATCGCTTCATCACCGCCTTCGTCGGTTTCCTCGATCCGGCCACGCATCAAGTGCGGTTCCATTCCGGCGGCCAGGGGCCGATCCTGCTATGGCAAGCGGCTACCAATGAACCACAGTGGCGCAAGCCGACCACATTCGCGTTCGGCGTCATGGAAGTCGACGCCCCCGGCAAAGCCGCAACACTCGACCTTGCGCCCGGCGATGTGCTGGCGTTGATCTCCGACGGCATTTACGAATACACGAACGAGCATGGCGAATTGTTCGGCGATGGACGCGTGGCCGAAGTGATGCGCCAGGGCCACGGCCTGCCGCTGACCGAGCTGACAACGAAGTTCATGGAAGCCGTGGCCGAATTCTCGGCCGGCGCGCCGCAACTGGACGACATCACGCTGGTGCTCTTGCGGCGGGAAAATTAGCCCTGGCTCATTTGGATCCGGCGATGAGCTTGTCGTAATGCGCATGCGTGCCGATCCAGAACCACACGATGCCGCCGGGAACATCCAAGCCAAGCGCCCGATGGTGCAAGCCAGCGCGCACTGACCCGTACCGGCCAACTCGTTTCAGCCTGAGCGAAGGATGCCGCGGACTGGCTTTAAGCAGCTGGAAGCAGGCGTCGGCGAGAGCACGAGTGCTCTCCGGGAGGGCATGGTAGGCCTCCCAGAAGTCCGGCGAAGCCGTGTGCTTCACAGGGTGCTGGTCTTGTCCGCCTGATGCGCCTCAAGTGCGCGCGCGGCGAGAGCTTCAAGCTTGCCGTCGGCGGCGTCCTGCTCGATCTGCCCATCCCAGGTGTCCGAGTCGAATTCGGAATACCAGGCACGGAAGCGGGCTAGTTCCTGAGGCGATAGTCCGGCGATTTCCTGCTCGATTTTGTCTAGCTTGGCCATGTGGGCAGTATACCAAAGTCCAGTTAGGAGCTAGCTCAGCGCACGCTGCACCAGTACGGTGTCGGTGTATTCCTGGAAGCCGGCGATCTTGCCGTCGCGGAACCGCCAGACGTGCACCGTCGGCGCCTTGAAGTGTTTGCCGGTCGCCTTCCAGGTGCCGCTGATGTTGCCGATGGCGACAACCATCTCGCCGCTGCCCACGACCTCGTCGAAAACCGCACCGAAGCCGTCCCATTCGGTCGCCAGCCGCATGAACACACCGGTCAATACAGCATCGGGACCAACATAGGTTCCCGCATACGGAAAACCATCGGCCTCGGTCCAGCGGATGTCCGGCGCGAACGCACCGAGCACCGCGGGCACATCGCCCTTGGCGAAAGCGGCGTAGAGATTGGCGATCGTATCGGCGTTGTTGTTCATGGTTAATTCCTTGGTGGATACATGAATGGGAGCAGGGAGGCATGTCAATCCTCCTTGATTGCCTCCGTCCCGCTTCTCGCTCAATTCGGCAGGGATACCCTGAACTGAATCTTCGCCAGCGTCTCGGGATCCTTGCCATTCTTGCGCAGGAACGGCAGCCAGCGCGGGTCGGAATGGATCTTGTCGAAGAGATTCTCGGTCACGAGCTCGGAGAGTCCTGGGTCGCCGTACTCGACCGACTTGTCGAGCCATTCGAAGGCCTCGTCGGCCTCGCCACGGAAAGCGTAGATATAGGCGATGTTGTACGGCGCCTCTTTTTCGTACTTTTCAATCAATTCCGAGAGCGTCTTGTCGGAGTCGGCGTTGCGCCCCAATGCGTGGTAGATCATCGTCAGGCTCACCATTTTCCACAGCTCGCTCGTTTCCTTCTCGGTCTCCGCCAGTCCGCCGCGCGCATCGCCCTTCATCATCATCACCTGGCCGATGGTGGCATGCGTGCCGCTGCGCTCCGGACTCAGGTTCAGCACCGTGCGAAACGAGGCGATCGACTCATCGTAGCGGCCCGTCCAGACCTGGTCTGTGCCGAGGTTGTAGAGCGCGTGAACGCTTACCGGATCGCGGCGCACGACGACCTGATCGAGCGCCAGCGACTGATCCAGTCGACCGATCGTCTGGAACAGCAAGGCCGCGCCACCGAGCGTATTGAGGTCGGTTGGATCGATCGCCAGCGCCTGCTCGAACTGACGCGCAGCCGTAGACATGTCGCCCTGGTATAGCGCGATCCGCCCAAGCGCGACATGCGCCGAAGCGTTGTCGGGGTCGATCTCCAGCGCTTTCGTGGCCGCCGCCCGGGCATCGGCATAACCCTCGTTGCCGGACAGGATGCCGAGGCCCATCTCGCTGATGACGTTGTTGGCCAGCCCGATCCACGCTGGCGCGTAACGTGGATCAATCGCCAATACCTGACGATAGAGTCCGTCGGACTTGGCGAATGCCTCGTCGGTTTTCTGGCGCGCGAGCTGGGTTGCCTCGAGGTAAAGCGCATAAGCCTTCGGATCGGTCGCACGCGCAGTCGGCGCAGCACCAAGCAGGGTGATCCTGAGTTTGGCGACGACTGTCGCGGCAATCTCGTCCTGCACCTTGAAGATGTCGTCAAGGGTACGGTCGTAGGTCTCCGACCAGAGGTGCGAGCTGTCGCTGGCGCGAATCAATTGCACGGTAATGCGCACGGTGTTGCCGGATTTGCGCACGCTGCCTTCGAGGATGGCGGCGACGTTGAGGGCGCGGGCGATTTCAGCAATCGCCACGTCCTTACCCTTGAACGAGAAGCTCGACGTTCGAGCGATCACCCGCAGCTTCGGCACCTTGGCGAGCAGGTTCAACAGCTCCTCGGAGATGCCGTCGGAGAAGTACTCGTTGCCCTTGTCTTCGCTCATGTTGACGAGCGGCAGCACCGCGATCGAAGGATCCTGATCAATCTTCGGGATCGGGACCAGGAGCGGCGCCGAGGCGACTGTCGCGGAAGAAGATGGTGGCGCATGCGCAGTCCGCCACAGCAAGCCGCCGCCCAAGGCCAGCAGGCCCAAAATCAACAGCACTTCCTTGCGCGAGATTTCCTGCTTGCCCAGCTCGCCGTGGTACCAGGCCAGGACCATGGTCACAAGGAAGCCAATCACCACGATGACCAAGCCCATGCGCGAAATGGTATGCGGCCAATCGTAGCTGTCGACGACAAAGCCCAACACTTGCAACAGCACCCAGGTCGCGGCGCCATAAGCCAGTGCCCATTGCACGATCTTGCGCTTGCGGAGTTGTCTCAGCGTTGGCATTTACTTCCCCTGCCCCGTCGGGAATCCTGCCGGAAGGGCCAACGCATAGCAATGATTGCAGCCACGGCCACCAGAAAAACAAAGCCCCGCGTCGCGGGGCTTTGTCCTTGTTCCAATGAAACGACGGCTTATTCGCCCATCTGCTTCTGCAGGTGTTCCCAGCGTTCCTGC
>JANYBA010000139.1 GCA_025360985.1 Gammaproteobacteria bacterium
GCTGCGCGACTGCTACATCGAATGGCCGGAAGAGCGCGTCTACGGCTGGGCCGACAACTACCATGCCCGGTTGGTCGCGGCCAACATCACCGATGTCGACGCCGCGACTTTTCGCCGCGGCTTCGACCTGATGGGCCTGCAGCGGCACCTCAAGGTGCTCGGCATCTTCTGCCGGCTCTGGTACCGCGATGGCAAGGCCGGTTACCTGCGCGACCTGCCGCTGGTGTGGAAGTACGCGCGTGAAATCGGCGCGCGCTATCCGGAAACCGCGCCGCTGATCGCCCTGTTGGAATTGGCGATCGGCGATCGCGACATCACGTTGCCGCTGGCGTGAAGGCGCTGATCTTCGCCGCCGGCAAGGGCGAGCGCATGCGCCCGCTGACCGAGCACACGCCCAAGCCGCTGTTGATGGCCGGCGGGAAACCGCTGATCGCCTGGCACCTCGAGAAGTTGGCGGCGATCGGTGTCCGCGACGTCGTGATCAACGTCGCCTGGCTCGCCGACTGTTTCGAACCCACGCTCGGCGACGGCGCGCGCTGGGGCCTGCGCCTGCATTATTCCCGCGAAGGCGCCGAGCCGCTGGAAACCGGCGGCGGCATGCTGCATGCACTGGAGTGGCTCGGCGACGCGCCCTTCCTGGTGGTCAACGGCGATATCTGGAGCGACTACGACTTTGCGCGCCTGCCGCGCGAGCCGGAAGGCTCGGCGCATCTGGTGTTGGTCGACAACCCACCGCAGCATCCGCACGGCGATTTCTCGCTCGATGCCGCAGGCCACCTGCATGTCGACGGCGAATCGCGCCTGACCTACGCGGGCATCGGCGTCTACCGACCAGCGTTGTTGGACAACTGGCGCGCGATCATCGGCGATGCCGCAGGCGCGAACCAGACGCCACCGCGCTTCAAGATCGTGCCGCTGCTTTGGGCCGCGATGGCGCGCGGGCTAGTCACGGGTGAACACCACGGGGGCCGCTGGACCGATGTCGGTACACCCGAAAGGCTCGCGGATCTGGATCGCTTCCTCTCCTTGTAGGAGGCCGCTTGCGGCCGACATGAATCGGGCCCAAGCGCCCTGCTACAAATTCATTTGGCGCAGGAACGGCACGGTAATCCGCCGCTGCGCAGCGAGACTCTCGCGGTCGAGGCGATCGAGCAAGGTAGTGAGCGTTCCGAGATCGCGACCGACACGTCGAAACAAGTAATCGAGCACGGCGTCGTCGAGTTCCAGGCCGCGACGCGCGGCGCGGCGTGTCAGCACTTCTCTCCGTCCGTTCTCGTCGAGCGGCGACAGCGCCAGGCGCGTGCACTGCTCCAGTCGCGATACCAGATCAGGGACTGCGAACGGCAATGCCGCCGGCATCGCCGATGCGGCATAGATCACCCGGGCGTGCGCGGCGCGGGTGCGATTGTGGAAATGGAACAGCGCGACTTCGTCCTCGCGATTGCCCGCGATCGCTTCGACGCCGTCGAGGCAGACCAGCCCGTAGGATCCGACGCCGACCAGGGCCTGCTCGAGGTGCCCGGCCATCGCCGCCAGCGGAACATAGGTGGCGCTTTGTTCGTCGTCTTCCGCGCAGGCGGCGAGCAGCAAGTGGGTTTTGCCGCTGCCGGCCGGACCGGCGAGATACAGCCAGTCCTGGCGATCATCGCGCGCAACCGCCGCGACCAGGTCGCGCAACTCCGGCTGGCCGACGAAATCCTGGAAACGCTGGTCCTCGGGGAAACGCAGCGCCAACGGCAGCTGCGGGCTCACGCTTCGGGCCGACCAGGGTCCGGGGCGTGGAAATCCTCGGGCAGCGACTCGTCGAGTTCGCTTTCCGCGACCGGCTCGGGCAAGGGCGCGCCGTACAGGCTGCTGCGCGTGTAGTGCTCGTGGACGTAGCGCAAGCCGACCATCGCCACCGCCGCGGTCGGCAAGGCCAGCAGCACGCCGAGGAATCCGAACAACTGGCCGCCGGCGAGGATAGAAAAAATCACCGCCACCGGATGCATGCCGATGCGATCGCCGACCAGCCAGGGCGTCAGCCACCAACTCTCGATTAGGTGGCCGACCGTGAACACGAGCAACACCAGCAGCAGGTGCAGGCTGTCGCCGTGTTGCACCAGGGTCGCGATCACGCCGAAGCCGACGCCGATGAAGGCACCGAGATACGGAACGAAACTCACCAGGCCGGCGATGAATCCGATGAGCAGTCCCAGATCCAGCCCGACCAGCCACAAGCCGATCGCGTAGAGCGCGCCCTGCGCGACCATCACGCTGAGTTGGCCGCGGACGAACCCGGCCAGCACCTGGTTGGTTTCGATCGCCAGGCGCGTGACTGCCGGCAGCCAGGGCCGCGGCACCAGTTCGCGCACGCGCTCCACGAAGACGTCCCAGTCGCGCAGGAAATAAAAACTCAGCACCGGCACCAGGGCGATGCTCACCAGTGTTTCGAACACCGCCAGCCCCGATCCGAGCAGGCCGACCGCCAGCCCGCCGGCCTGCGCCCAGTGGCTTTGCAACAGGACCACGATCTGGCCCGGATCGACGTAGGGCGCGAGGTCGAAGTGGAAACGCTTCTGCACCCAGGGCACGACGTCTTCGGTGATCCACGCCGACAGATGCGGCAGCCATTCGAACAAGTGCTGCAGCTGCGCCCACAGCAAGGGCAGCAGGAACAGCAAGGCGATCGACAGCAGCAGGACGATCGTCGCGAACACCAGCACCACCGCTGTGCCACGGGCGCGGCCGGCGCGCTCGAGCCGGTCCACCAGCGGATCGCCGAGCCAGCCGAGGCCGGCGGCCACCACGAATGGCGTGAGGATCGGCGCCAGCAGCCAGACCAGCGCGGCGAGGCCCAGGCCTGCGGCGAGCCATTGCCAGCGTTCGCTGCCGGCGCGGGTCATCGCAGGACGAAACGGGCGCCGGCGCCCGACCCGTCGCCCGAGTCGGCGGCGGACTGCATCACCGAGCCGGAATCCACCAGGTTGCTGAAACCCTTGATGCCGACGCCGAGGCTGAGCGAAAGGCGCAGGCGCTCAGGCGAAGCATCGACGATTTCGACGTTGCTGACGACCGCCAAAGTTTCCAGGTACCCCATCAGCTTGACGAATTCCGCCTGGCCGTCCACACCTTCGACCGTCACCGCGAACACGCCGGCCGGGCCGGCATCGAGCGCGACGGCATCGCGTCGCGCCAGCGCATCGGCGCTGGGATCGGCGCCGGAGGCGATGACCGTGCGCGGATCGGGACTGGTCGCCGGCCATCGCGCCAACTCCGTGCCGGCGCGGCTGAGCACCCACCAGGCCGACCAGCCGCTGACCGAGCGGTAGATCTTGCCGACCAACTGCAGGTCGTTGTTGTAGCGCGCGGTGAGCGGCTGCAGGGCGGCGCTGTCCAGGGCCCAGATGCTCGCGACCGCCGTCTGTTCGGCGGCCGTGCCGGCCGGCAACAGGAAGCGCAGGCCGCGCTCCAGGCCGCGCGTCGCCAGCGGCTTGACCACATTCAACTGCTGGCCCGTGACCAGGCGCGGGCCGCGGCCGTCGTCGATGGCCAGCCAGAGGATCGGCTTGGGTCGTTCACCGCTCCAGTATTTGAGGCCGGCGCCGGCGATCAACGCGTCAACGGAGCCGGGTTCAAAACTGGCCACGAGCACGGTCTTGAACACCTGCACGCCATTGGCCATGTCGGTGTCCTGCCGGTACTGGCTTTCGGTGACCAGGCCCTCGGCATTGGCGGTGGCGCGGCGGATGACCGCGTTGGCAGGCGCTTGCGGGTTGCCGGTGAGCCGGACCACGACCTGGCCGAGTGCCCGGGCCAGGGCGGCCTGGCGTTCGCCGGCGGCCTGCGACAGCACCGGCACTTCAGCCGTGTAAAAGGAGGCGATTTGCACGACCGCGTGCTTTCCGGGCGCTGCCGGATCGGCCTCGCCCGCAGCAGCCGTCGCCTGCTGGGCAGCCTGCTGGGCAAAGCCGGGCTGGGCGATCGACCACAGGAGCAGGGGCAACAAGCGGAAAAGCGGGCGCATGGCGTGCAACCGAGGCTGTGGAGTGCCCGTGCATGGTGCCGCAAGCGGGCCGGTCGCGTCCAACCGCGACGCGATCGTGGCGCCGCGGCTGCTAAAATGACGCTTCTTGTTCCTTCGGACTCGCCGTGACCGCCCCGACTCCCCTCACCTATCGCGACGCGGGCGTGGACATCGACGCCGGCAACGAAGTCGTCGAGCGCATCAAGCCGGCGATCCGGCGCACGCTGCGGCCGGAAGTGTTGGGTGGCGGCATTGGCGGCTTCGGCGGCCTGTTCGACCTGTCCGGCAAGTACCAGGAACCGGTGCTGGTCTCGGGCACCGATGGCGTCGGCACCAAACTCATCCTCGCCAAGCAGCTCAACCGCCACGACAGCATCGGCATCGACCTGGTCGCAATGTGCGTCAACGACGTGCTCGTGCAAGGCGCCGAGCCGCTGTTCTTCCTCGACTACTTCGCCACCGGCAAGCTCGACGTCGCCACGACCGTCGACGTGGTTGGCGGCATCGCCCGCGGCTGCGAAATCGCCGGCTGCGCCCTGATCGGTGGCGAGACGGCGGAAATGCCCGACATGTACCCGCCCGGCGAATACGACCTCGCCGGCTTCACCGTCGGCGCGGTCGAGAAATCGCGTTTGATCGACGGCAGCCGCGTGCGCCAGGGCGACGTTCTCGTCGGCATCGCCTCAAGCGGCCCGCATTCGAACGGTTATTCGCTGGTTCGCAAGATCCTCGCCCGTGCCGGCAACCCCTTCGATCTCGAGATCGGTGGCGTGACGCTGGCCGATGCGCTGATGGAACCGACGCGCATCTACGTCAAGCCAGTGCTGGAGTTGTTGGCCAGGCACGATATCCACGCCATGGCCCATGTCACCGGTGGCGCCCTGGTCGAGAAGATCATCCGCGTCGTGCCGCAACCGCTCGGACTTGAAATCGACACCTCGGCGTGGCCCTTGCCGCCGGTGTTCGACTGGCTGCAACGCGAGGGCAACGTGCCGCGCGAGGACATGTGGCGCACCTTCAATTGCGGCATCGGCTTCGTGCTGATGGCCGCGCCCGGCGCCATCGCCGCGATCGAGGCCGACCTCGACCGCCTGCAACTGGCGCATTGGCGCATGGGCGAAGTCGTGCCGGCCGGCAGCGGCGGACGCCTGCGGATCGCTTGATGTACCGGATCGCGGTGCTCGCCTCCGGCCGCGGCAGCAACCTGCGCGCCGTCCTCGAAGCGATTCAGCGTGGCGATATCGCAGCCTCGCTGGTCGGCGTTTTTT
>JANYBA010000178.1 GCA_025360985.1 Gammaproteobacteria bacterium
ACAATGCCGATCAGACCCCCGCCTTCGCCAAGAACGAGGCGCGGTCGATCAAGCCCGAGATCGCCGTGATCGTCGGCATCTGCACCCATCTGGGCTGCTCGCCCGGGTACTACCCGGAAATGCAGCCGCAGCCCTACGACGCCAACTGGAAGGGCGGCTTCTATTGCCCTTGCCACCAGTCCCGATTCGACCTGGCCGGCCGCGTCTTCCAGGGCGTCCCGGCGCCGGCCAACCTTGAAGTGCCGCCGTACCACTTCATCGACGACACCCACATCGAGATCGGCGTCGCGCCGCAGGGAGCCGTCTGATGAATGCCGTCGAACGCGCCGTCGGCGGCTTGATGGACTGGCTCAACGAGCGGGCCCCGGGCCTGATGCCGGCCTACAAAAAGCACATGACGGAGTACTACGCTCCGAAGAATTTCAACCTCTGGTACTACTTCGGCTCGCTGGCGATGCTGGTCCTGGTCAACCAGCTCGTCACCGGCATCTTCCTGACGATGTTCTACAAGCCGGACGCGGCGCAGGCCTTCGCCTCGGTCGAATACATCATGCGCGACGTCGAGGGCGGCTGGCTGATCCGCTACATGCACTCGACCGGCGCCTCGCTGTTTTTCATCGTCGTCTACCTGCACATGTTCCGCGGCCTGATCTACGGCTCCGGCAAGAAGCCGCGCGAACTGGTCTGGATCCTCGGCATGCTGATCTTCCTGACCCTGATGGCGGAGGCCTTCATGGGCTACGTGCTGCCCTGGGGCCAGATGAGCTACTGGGGCGCGCAGGTGATCATCAACCTGTTCGGCGCCATCCCGGTGGTCGGCGGCGGCCTGACCGAGTGGATCCGCGGCGACTACCTGATCGCAGACGCCACCCTCAACCGCTTTTTCGCCCTGCACGTGGTCGCCCTGCCGCTGGTCCTGCTGCTGCTGGTGGTGCTGCACCTCGGCGCCCTGCACGAGGTCGGATCCAACAATCCGGACGGCGTCGACATCAAGAAGGTCGAGGACAAGGCCACCGGCATCCCGCTCGACGGCATCGCCTTCCATCCCTACTACACGGTCAAGGACATCTTCGGCTCGGCTTTCTTCCTGACCATCGCCGCCTTCATCCTGTTCTTCATCCCGAGCTTCTTCGGCATGTTCCTGGAGCCGGCCAATTTCGTCCCGGCCAATCCGCTGGTCACGCCGATCCCGCTCGAGCCGGTCTGGTACTTCAAGCCCTATTACATGATGCTGCGTTCGATCCCGGACAAGCTTTCGGGCGTGATCGCCATGGGCGGCGCGGTGATCATCCTGTTCGGCCTGCCCTGGTTCGATCGCAGCCCGGTCAAGTCGATCCGCTACCGGCCGATGCTGCACAAGGTGATGATCGGCCTGTTCGTGTATGCGTTCGTGACGCTGGGCTGGCTGGTAGCCCAGACGGACACGCCGTGGCACAAGCTGATGGGACGCATCCTGACCGCGTTCTATTTCTTCTTCTTCATCTCCATGCCGGTCTGGAGCCGGATGGGTACCTTCAAGTCGGTGCCGGATCGGGTGACCACGCATGACTAAGTTCCGTTCCCTGGTGATGCGGGCATCCGCAATTGCCCTGTTCCTGGCGCCGCTGCTGGCGGTCGCGGGCGAAGGCGAGGGCATGGCATCGGCCCAGGTCGACCTCACCGACAAGGCTTCGCTGCAGCGTGGCGCCGCCCTGTACATGAATTACTGCTCGGGCTGCCACTCGCTGACCTACCAGCGCTACTCGCGCATGGGCGAAGACCTCGGCCTGAGCGAGGAAGAAGTCGAGCAGAACCTGATCTTCTCGCCAACCGCGAAGATCGGCGAGACCATGAATACCGGCATGAACCCTGTCAAAGCCGGTGCGTGGTTCGGCAAGGCGCCGCCGGACCTGAGCGTCGAAGCCCGGACCAAGGAAGCAGGCGCGGACTGGATCTACAACTACCTCAAGTCCTTCTACGCCGATGAATCGCGGCCGTCGGGCTGGAACAACACGGTCTTCCCGAATGTCACGATGCCGCACGTGCTCTGGGAGTTGCAGGGCGTCCAGCACGCGGTCACCGAAGCCAAGCATGAGGGTGCAACCTGCCCCATGGGCGAATTCCAGGGCCAGTGCATCGTCAGCCTCCAGGTTCCCGAAAGCCAGAAAGGCACGCTCGATCCCGAGCAATTCGACCGCGTCGCCCGCGACCTGAGCGCTTTCCTTGCCTACGTCGGCGAACCCTCGGCGACCCGCCGCGAAGCGATCGGCGTCTGGGTCGTGCTGTTCCTGGCCTTCTTCACCCTCCTGGCCTACCTGCTGAAGTCGGAATACTGGCGCGACGTGCACTAGTCGCCCCGGCTTCCGGACGCCCAAAAGCCGCCTCCGGGCGGCTTTTGCCTTTCAGGGGATAGTCCGGGGGCTTGCGGAAAATCGGGCGTTTCGGCAGGGTGAGGAATGGACCGACCGGCGGCAGGGGTTGCCAGAGGTCCCAGAGGTGGTACCCCATGGCCGCGAGTCCGCGTATGCGCAATACCTTGACCCTGTTTTCCTCTTCCGATTGCGTGGTCTGCCACCGGGTCCGCCTGGTACTGGCGGCCAAGGGCGTGGTCTACGACCTGGTGCCGGTGGATACCGCCAAACCGCCCGAGGACCTGCTCGACCTCAATCCTTACCACTCGGTCCCGACCCTGGTGGACCGGGACCTCGTGCTTTATGCCGCATGCGTCGTCAGCGAGTACCTGGACGAGCGCTACCCACATCCGCCGCTGATGCCGGTCGACCCGCTGTCCCGGGCCCGGCTGCGGCTGGCGATGTTGCGCATCGAGCGGGAATGGGTGCCGCAGGCGCAGGCGATCAAGAGCGGCAACAAGGCCCAGGCCGAGGCCGCGCGCAAGCACCTCAAGGAGCTGCTGATCGGCTCGCTGCCCCTGTTCAAGGCCTCGAAGTTCTTCCTCAATCCGGAAATGAGCCTGGCCGACTGCGCCGTGGCGCCGATCATCTGGCGCCTGCCTTCATTCGGAATCCTCCTGCCCAAGGAAGCCAAGCCGATCGAAGACTACGGCCTGCGCATCTTCCGCAATCCTGCCTACCTGCGCAGCCTGACCCCCGAGGAGAAGCTGCTGCGCGAGCTGCCGGCGTGAGCGAGTCCGCGCGCATGACGTCCAACCGCCCGTACCTGCTGCGGGCCTTGTACGAATGGATCGGCGACAACGGCATGACCCCTTACCTGCTGGTGGACGCGGCCCGCGAAGGCGTGCGCGTGCCGCCGTCGGCGATCAAGGACGGCCGCGTCGTGCTCAATATTGCCGCCCGCGCCGTCGCCCAGCTCGAACTCGGCAGCCAGGAAGTCCGCTTCATGGCGCGCTTCGGCGGCGTCAGCCAGGCCGTGCAAGTGCCGGTGCTGGCCGTGTTGGCCATCTACGCGCAGGAAAGCGGCCAGGGCATGATGCTCCCCGAGGACGACAGTCCCCTGCCGACCAACGGACCGCCCGCGGGCGGTC
>JANYBA010000183.1 GCA_025360985.1 Gammaproteobacteria bacterium
CAGGTGGAGTCGGTCGATCGCGCGCCAGCATTTCGGTGGCAATCGCTTTGAACTCCGCTTCGCTAAATCGCTGCAGGACACGGCGGATCAGCGGCTGGTAGCCGAGGCCCTCGCGATTCGCGATGAACTTCAACCCCTCGATCAGATCCTTCGGGAGCCTGATAGAGATAAGTTGCATCGCCAAGGCTTCATCGACAGCCTGCGAGTGCTCCGCCCCGTGCACAACGGCGTGCTCTTCACTGGTGCCCAGCACGCCGGTTTCCCACGGGCATTCGGCCTCGGGGATGGTCTTGGGCGTCTTTTTCATGGTTTCTCCAGTCATGGGTGGCTTGTTGCGGGGTAAATATGACCTACGGCAGGCGCGCACAAATCCGCTCGTATAGCGTGTCCGAGCCGTCTGTCGGCGGGAAGGCAGATTTGATTTGGAAGTATTCAGGGAATTCCATGTACACCACTTTTAAGGTTCGTCCTCGATCAGTCAGGGCACAAAACCATACAGTTGGTGGGTCGGTCTGATTGTTTGCTCTTGTGTCGCCAATTGAAGGGCCGGTTCTGTTCAAAAACGCCTGCAGGACCTCTTCGCGCGTAACCTGGTGCTTGGTTTGCAGCTTCTCCAGTACGCCCTGGCTGATCCTGAATCCCTTCACGACGATTCCTTAGCCCTACCAACTCGGGGCGCGAATTGTATATACACCACCACGCAGGAAGCAATGCAAGTACCACTCGTCGGTAATTCTTGGGGCAGAGGTCTTCGAAGCCGACTCGGGGACCAAGTGGATCCGCCGCCGTCCCAGTGCTAAGTCCTTGATCCGGGCCGGAACTCCTGACATAATCGCCGGCTCGCTGCCAGCTTGGTCTCCTTCGCAGCGGGGCCGAAGGCACCCGGGCGACGGGTGACGACAACTGATCGAGGTACGCCATGAGCCGAGTTTGCCAAGTGTCGGGCAAGGGTGTGCAGACGGGTAACAACGTCTCCCACGCCAACAACCGCACCCGCCGCCGTTTCCTTCCCAACCTGCACGAGCGCCGTTTCTGGGTCGCCTCGGAGAACCGCTGGGTGAAGCTGCGCGTCACCGCCCACGCCCTGCGTACCATCGACAAGAACGGCATCGACTCCGTGCTCGCCGAAATGCGCGCCCGCGGCGAAAAGGTCTAAGGAGAATCCCATGGCATCCAAGCGCGACAAGATCCGGTTGGTCTCCTCGGCCGGCACCGGTCACTTCTACACGACCGACAAGAACAAGAAGACCACCCCGAACAAGATGGAAATGCTCAAGTACGACCCGGTCGTGCGCAAGCACGTGGCGTACAAAGAGGCCAAAATCAAGTAATCCCGAGCGCATCGGGATCACGCAAAGCCCGCCGCAAGGCGGGCTTTTTGTTTGCGCCACTTGCCATCAGGCTGACGGACGTTATAATGAATGTTATAACACGGAGGCAGCCATGAAACTCAAGATCACCGCGATCGGCAATTCCGCCGGCGTCATCCTGCCCAAGGAGCTGCTGGCCCGCCTGCGCGTGGAAAAGGGCGATGAGGTCTACGCCCTGGAAACCCCGGACGGCATCCGCCTGACCACTTACGACCCGGTGTTCGCCGCGCAGATGGAAGTGGCCGAAGAGATCATGCGCAGGGACCGCGACCTGCTGCGTAAGTTGGCGCAATGACATGATTCTCTGGATCGATCGCCGCCTCGCGCTGGCCATCCACGAGCGGCAATTGTCTGAACACGGCGGCAGTTCCGGCGTGCGCGACGAAGCCCTGCTGGAGTCGGCACTGGCACGCCCGCAACAACTGTTTGCCTACGGCGACCCGCCGCCAGATCTGGCCGCGTTGGCCGCCAGCCTCGCCTTCGGCCTGGCGCGCAACCACCCCTTCGTCGACGGCAACAAGCGCACGGCGCACGTCTGTTACCGCATCTTCCTCGCACTGAACGATGCTGAGCTGGAGGCCAGTGCCGAAGCCAAGTACGCGTACATGATCGGTCTCGCCGAAGGCTCGCTGTCCGAAACCGACTTCGCCGAGTGGCTGCGCACGCACCTGCGCTTGCAGGCGAGCAAGGCGGTGAACGAACCGAAGGCGCGCTATCGGCGCACGCGCTGAGGTTTGCTCCCTCTCCCCTCGGGAGAGGGCCGGGGTGAGGGCGGCGGCTTCCGACGCGCCCTACTTCGCTTTCCCCGACGCCAGCGCGTCGATCAACTCGCGCACCAGCTTGCGCTGCGCCACGGGCAAGGCCAACAAGCCATCGATGGCGCGACGATCCGATTCACTGATCGCTCCCGGCCAGGCCGACGCCGGTTCCCGAAGCTTGAGGTGGCTCTTGTCGCCGAAACGCAGTACTTGCGGCGCCACGTCGAACAGGCCGGCGAGTACGAGCAGCTTGTCCTGCTCGGGGAGCGCCATTCCGCGCAGCCATTTGGACGCCGTCGAGAAGGCAACCGATCGGCCCTGGTAATGGCTATTGAAGAGTTTGTGCAACACGCCCGGCTTGGGGTCGTAGCCCTTGGCGCGCATCGCCTCGGCCAAACGCCTGGAAAAGTCCCGCCGCTGATCGCTCATGCCCCGCGAAGTTACGGGGGTGGCGCGTAGCAAATTAGCCTTTTGGGCTTATTTTGATTAGCTTATTGGGCTAATTAAGCCCGATAAGCCCATGCCCACGCCCCAGCCCCAACCACTGCCGGAGAGCGTCGCCCGCGATCTTCGGTTGGCGGGCTTCTAAATGCCGCTGCTGACCTGGCACGACCGCGATGCCGACCTGACCCGTGCGGCGCGGACCAAGTACCGGCTGCTGGAGCCGGTGGCCGGCCTGTCCCACGGAGAGCCCGATTCTCCGAACATGCTGATCGAGGGCGACAACCTCGATGCGCTGAAGGCGTTGCTGCCGTATTACGCGGGGCAGGTGAAGTGCGTCTTCATCGATCCGCCGTACAACACGAAGTCGGCGTTCGAGCACTACGACGACAACCTCGAGCATTCGCAGTGGTTGTCGATGATGTATCCGCGGCTGGAACTGCTGCGCGAATTGTTGTCGGAAGACGGGTCGATCTGGGTGACGATCAGCGACGATGAGGCGCACTACCTCAAGGTCGTCCTTGACGAGACCTACGGCAGAAAGAATTTTCTTGCCGACTTTGCATGGATTAAAAAGCGCAAGCCGTCCTATCTCTCGAAAGTCGGGACCATTACAGAGCATATTTTTTGCTACGCCAAGCGCAAAACGATGGTCGTC
>JANYBA010000222.1 GCA_025360985.1 Gammaproteobacteria bacterium
ACCCGGGCATGCGCGTGATGTACATGCGATCGGAGCAGTTCATGAACGCCTTCACCAAGGCGCTTTACGACAAGACTTCCGGGGGCATGGATGCGTTCAAGCGCCAGTTCCAGCAGGTCGACGCGCTGCTGATCGACGACATCCAGTTTTTCGCCGGCAAGGACCGGACCCAGGAAGAGTTCTTCCACACCTTCAACGCGCTGTTCGACGGCAAACAGCAAATCATCCTGACCTGCGATCGCTATCCACGCGAAGTCGAAAACCTCGAGCCGCGGCTCAAGTCGCGGCTTGGTTGGGGCCTGTCGGTGGCGATCGAACCACCGGATTTCGAAACCCGCGCCGCGATCCTGACCGCCAAGGCGGGCGAGCGGAAAGTCCAGCTGCCCGAGGAAGTCGCCTACCTGATCGCCAAGCGGATGCGCTCGAACGTGCGCGACCTGGAAGGCGCGCTCAACACGCTGGCGGCGCGCGCGAACTTCACCGGCCGGGCGATCACCGCCGAATTCGCCCAGGAGACTTTGCGCGACCTGTTACGCGCACAGGCGCAGGCGATTTCGATCAGCAATATCCAGAAGTCCGTGGCAGACTACTACCAGCTGCGGATGGCGGACTTGCTCTCAGCCCGGCGCACGCGCTCGCTGGCGCGTCCCCGGCAGATGGCGATGGCGCTGGCGAAGGAACTCACGGAACACAGCTTGCCGGAAATCGGCGACGCGTTCGGGGGGCGCGACCACACCACGGTATTGCATGCCTGCCGGGTCATCCGCGAGTTGATGGAGACCGACGGAAAAATGCACGAAGATTGGGAAAAGCTGGTGCGCAAACTCACCGAGTAAAGCCGCCAACGCGGGGACGGGCGAACAAGTTGTGGATAAGCGGGGAACGGTCGGCCACTGGAAAATCTATCCACAGGTTCCCAAGCAGCCACGCGGGTGGTAGCACACAGGGAAATTTCGTTTTTTCCTCATTAAAATCAACATACTATCTTGATCCTTTGCTCCATCAGGCCTGCTCTACAACCACTAGTTTCTAATCTATCCACTTGAGCTTTGGGGTCCGACGCATGCGCTACAGCCTTTCCCGAGAAGCCTTCCTCAAGCCCCTGCAGCAGGTGGTCAATGTTGTCGAAAGACGGCAGACCCTGCCCGTGCTTGCCAACCTCCTGGTGCAAGTCGAGAACGGCAAGTTGTCGATGACCGGCACGGACCTCGAAGTGGAGATGGTGGCGCACTGCGCGGTCGAAGACAGCCAACCTGGCGAGGCGACCATCCCGGCGCGCAAGCTGTTCGAAATTGTCCGGGCCCTGCCCGACGGCGCCCGCGTCACCGTCAGCCACGCGGCCGACAAGGCGACAATCCAGGCCGGGCGCAGCCGGTTCACGCTCGCGACGTTGTCGTCGCAGGATTTTCCGGCGATCGAAGACCTGGAACTGGTGGAACGGATCAGAGTCTCGGAATCGGCGCTCAAGGAACTGATCGAACGCACGGCTTTCGCGATGGCGCAGCAGGACGTGCGCTACTACCTCAATGGCTTGCTGCTGGACTTGCGCGAATCTTCGCTGCGCTGCGTGGCCACCGACGGCCACCGCCTGGCCTTGTGCGAGACCGCCCTGCCGAGCGGCGCGCAAACCCGCAAGCAGATCATCGTGCCACGCAAGGGCGTACTGGAATTGCAGCGGCTGCTGGAAGAATCCGATGGCGAGATCGAACTCGAGGTCGCACGCAACCACCTGCGCATGCGCCGCGAGGACGTCAGTTTCACCTGCAAGTTGATCGATGGCCGCTTCCCTGATTACGAAGCGGTGATCCCGATCGGCGCCGACAAAGAGGTCAAGGTGGACCGGGAAGTCTTCCGCGCCGCGCTGCAGCGGGCGGCGATCCTGTCGAACGAAAAATACCGCGGCGTGAAACTGGAAGTCTCGCCGGGGCAGTTGCGGATCATGGCGCACAATCCGGAGCAGGAAGAAGCGCAGGAAGAGATCGAGGCGCAGACCCGGGTCGACGGCCTGTCAGTGGGATTCAACGTCACCTACCTTCTGGACGCGCTCTCGGCCTTGCGCGACCCGGAAATCCTGCTGAACCTGCGCGACGGCAATTCCTCGGCCTTGCTCCGGGAAGCCAGCCACGAACGCAGCCGGCACGTGGTCATGCCCCTGCGCCTGTGAGGCGCCGATGCACCTGATCCGGCTCCGGGTCGCGCGCCTGCGCTGCCTGGCGCAGGCGGAACTTGAACTGGGCCCCGGCCTGAACGTGATTGTCGGTGCCAACGGCGCCGGCAAGTCGAGCCTGGTCGAAGCCGTGCATTTGCTGGCCTACGGCCGCTCTTTCCGGGGCCGCGTGCGCGACGGCCTGGTGCGCACAGGAGCGCCCGATCTTGAGGTCTACGCCGAATGGTGGGAACAGGGGCGGCCGCACCGCGCCGGGTTGCGCCACGGCGGCCAGGACTGGGAGGCGCGCGTGGACGGGGAGCCGGTTTCCCGCGTGACCGATCTTTGCGCCCAATTCGCGGCGGTGACCTTCGAGCCCGGCAGCCATGCCCTGCTTGGTGGTGGCGGCGAACAACGCCGCCGCTTCCTGGACTGGGGTTTGTTCCACGTGGAACCCGACTTCCTGGCCGGCTGGCGGCGCTACGCCCGCGCGCTCAAACAGCGCAACACCTTGCTCAAGGGCTCCCCGACTAGCCACCTGCTGGACTCCTGGGATCACGAATTGGCGGAATCCGGGGAACTCCTGACCCGGCAGCGGCGGGCCTACCTGTCGGCCTTCGAGCCAGTGCTGGAGTCGGCCGCCCTGGCCCTCCTGCCGGAACTTGGCCACGTCGAACTGGAGTTCCAGACTGGATGGAAGCAGTCGGAAGTCGGGCTGGCGGATGCCTTGCTGCTCGCCCGGGAGCGCGATCGGTTGGTCGGCCATAGCACGGTTGGCCCGCACCGGGCCGACTGGCGATTGGGCTTCGCCGCGCTGCCGGACCGCGAGGCCTTGTCGCGCGGGCAAGCGAAACTGGCCGCCCTGGCCTGCGTTTTGGCGCAGGCGGAATTGCACGCGGGCCGCCGGAACGACTGGCCAGTGATCTGCATGGACGACCTGGCTTCGGAGCTCGATCCCGCCCACCAGCGGCAAGTGTTGGGCGCCGTGCTGGGCAGCGGCGCCCAGGTCCTGCTCACCGGTACGACGGTCCCTGAGAGCGTGAATTCATTGGCGCCGCCGCATCGTCTGTTCCACGTGGAACACGGTCGGGTGAGTGGCCCGGAGCCGGGCGCGGCGACCGGTCACGGAGTATAATTTCGCATCGCCTTGGAACCCGCCCTGGAAGCCCGCCAGCGGGTCCGGCATCCCGACGAGATTTGCTCCCGATGACCGATCCGCAAGCCGCACCGCCCCTTCCCAACGACGCCTACGATTCGAGCAAGATCACCGTCCTGCGCGGCCTGGAGGCGGTCCGCAAGCGCCCCGGCATGTACATCGGCGACGTCCACGACGGCACCGGCCTGCACCACATGGTGTTCGAAGTGGTCGACAACGGCATCGACGAGGCGCTCGCGGGGCACTGCGACCACCTGGTCGTGACCTTGCACAACGATGGATCGGTCTCGGTCTCGGACAACGGCCGCGGCATTCCGACCGATATCCACAAGGAAGAAGGGGTGTCGGC
Organism: Gammaproteobacteria bacterium; assembly: GCA_025360985.1. GTDB lineage: Bacteria > Pseudomonadota > Gammaproteobacteria > Xanthomonadales > Xanthomonadaceae > Arenimonas. The sequence continues at coordinate 3,652 of JANYBA010000222.1, forward strand.
CGCCGAGGTCATCATGACCGTGCTCCACGCCGGCGGGAAATTCGACGACAACAGCTACAAGGTTTCCGGTGGCCTGCACGGCGTTGGCGTGTCGGTGGTCAATGCACTTTCGGCCAAGCTTTGGCTGGATATCTGGCGCGACGGCCAGCACCACCAGCAGGAATACGCTCTGGGCGAGCCGGTTTACCCGCTGAAGGTCGTCGGCCCGTCGGCCAAGCGCGGCACCGAGCTGCGCTTCCTGCCCAGCACCGAAGTCTTCTCCGACGTCGAATTCCATTACGACATCCTCGCCAAGCGCCTGCGCGAGTTGTCCTTCCTCAACTCCGGGGTCCGGATCGAACTCATCGACGAGCGCGGCGACGGCAAGCGCGACCTGTTCCAGTTCGAGGGCGGCATCAAGAGCTTCGTGGAGCACCTAGCGGCGCTAAAAACCCCGTTACATCAAACAGTTATCTCTGCTTCCGGGGAGCGCGACGGCATTGTCGTGGACATCGCGGTGCAGTGGACCGACGCCTACCAGGAAACGATGTTCTGCTTCACCAACAACATCCCACAGAAAGACGGTGGCACCCATTTGATCGGGTTCCGCGCCGCCCTGACCCGCACGCTCAGCAATTACATCGAGCAAAACGGCATCGCCAAGCAGGCCAAGATCAGCCTGTCCGGTGACGACATGCGTGAAGGCATGATCGCGGTGCTGTCGGTTAAGGTACCCGACCCGAGTTTCTCGTCGCAGACCAAAGAGAAACTCGTGTCTTCGGAGGTCAGGCCGGCCGTCGAAGCGGTCATCGCGCAGAAGCTCGAGGAATTCCTGCAGGAACGCCCGCTCGAGGCGCGCGCGATCGCCGGCAAGATCGTCGACGCGGCGCGGGCGCGCGAAGCGGCGCGCAAGGCGCGCGACCTGACCCGGCGCAAGGGCGCGCTCGATATCGCCGGATTGCCCGGCAAGCTCGCCGACTGCCAGGAAAAAGACCCGGCGCTGAGCGAATTGTTCATCGTCGAGGGCGACTCCGCCGGTGGCTCGGCCAAGCAGGGACGCAACCGCAAGACCCAGGCGATCCTGCCGCTCAAGGGCAAGATCCTCAACGTCGAGCGCGCGCGCTTCGACCGCATGCTCGCCTCGGCAGAAGTCGGCACGCTGATCACCGCGCTCGGCTGCGGCATCGGCAAGGACGAATACAACCCGGACAAGTTGCGCTACCACCGCATCATCCTGATGACCGACGCCGACGTCGACGGCTCGCACATCCGCACTTTGCTGCTGACGTTCTTCTACCGGCAGATGCCCGAATTGATCGAACGCGGCCACATCTACATTGGCTTGCCGCCGCTGTACAAGATCAAGCAGGGCAAGAACGAGATGTACATGAAGGACGACGCCGCGCTCAACGCCTACCTGGTGAGCAACGCCATCGACGGCGCCGAGCTGCGCCCGTCCGAGCTGGCCCCGCCGATGCTCGGCGCGGCGCTGGAAAAACTCCTGCTCGACGTCGTCGCCGCCAACGAGGTGATCGACCGGCACGCGTATCGCGTCGATCGCGTGGTGCTGGAATCCTTGCTGGAAGCGCGACCGCTGGCGGCCGAGGACTTCCTCGACACGACCCGCTTGGACGATTGGTGCGCCACGCTCGAGGCGCGGCTCAACAATGTCGGACTGGGTCGCGCGCAGTACCGCGTGCGCATCCAGGCGACGACCGAAGGGCAGGGCGGGGCGCTGCTGATCGAAAAACAGCACCACGGGCTGAGCAGCATCCAGACGCTCGCGGTCAACCAGTTGCTGCACGGCGAATTGCGCCAGGTCAACGAAATCGCGGCGCAATTGCATGGGCTGCTGCAGCCGGGCGCGAGCGTGTCGCGCGGCGGCAAGTCCCAGGCCGTCACCAGTTTCCGCCAGGCGCAGGAATGGTTGCTCGAGGAAGCCAAGAAGGGCCGGACCATCCAGCGCTTCAAGGGCCTGGGCGAGATGAATCCCGAGCAGTTGTGGGACACCACGGTCAATCCGGAAACGCGGCGCCTGCTCAAGGTCCGCATCGAAGACGCCGTGGCGGCCGACCGCATCTTCTCGACGCTGATGGGCGACGTGGTCGAGCCCCGGCGCGAATTCATCGAAGAAAATGCCTTAAGGGTCGGTAACCTGGACGTCTGAAGCGGCTTGAGGCTTCCGGCCAGCGTCCGTACAATCGAGCCCTTGCTCTATTGTTCGCCACTGCCGGAGGGTTCCATGAACAGGTCCTTGTTGCTGGTCGCCGTCCTGGCGGTTGCGTTGCCCTGCGTGTGGACCACCTCGGCGCAGGCGCAAAACGTCAGTCGCGAACCGGGCGCCCAACGCGAGGAAAAAAAGGCGCCCAAGGCCGCCAAGCAGGTCGCGCAATACCCCGACGCCACGCGCGTGGAACCCAAGCAGTCGGGCAATCCGTCGCTGTCCAAGGCGATGGCCCAGATCTACGATTTGTTCGAGAAAAAGCTGTACGACTCCGCGCTGCCCAAGGCCGACGCGATCCTCGCCGATCCGAAGGCGACGCCGTACGACCGCTCCACCGCCGCGTACATGGGCAGCTTCATCACCCGGGACATGGGTGGCGAGAACGCCGACGTGTTGAAGTACACCGAGCGGGCGTTGCAGGAGAACGGCCTGAGCAACAACCTGCATTACCAGATGATGCTGCAGGCGACCGAATGCCTGAAGAGCGACGAGAAGTACGACCAGGCCGTTGCGCTGGTGACGGA
>JANYBA010000225.1 GCA_025360985.1 Gammaproteobacteria bacterium
CGCTGCACCCGCGCCAGTTCGCGCTCAAGCACGCGCACGGGCTGCAGGCTCCAGCGCAACACCAGCACCTGCACCAGCAGCAACAGCGCGGCGGCAAGGCCGAGGTAGCCCCAGAGCGCGCGCCGGAACACCCGGATCTGCAATTCCAGTTGCCGGGTGTCCTCGAAGATCGCGATGGTGAAGCGGGTGGTCAGGCTGCTGCCGCCGGTTTCGCCCTGCTCCCAGGCCAATCCATAGCTGAAGCGATACAGGTGCTGGCGCTGGCCGTTGCCATCGACGAAGGAAAGCGGCCCTTCGAAACGCTGCTCGCCCTGCGCGAGCAGGGACGGCGCCGGCAAGGACCGGCCGAGCACCGACGGCGAATCCCATTGCACCGAGGCGCCGCGCACCATGGCGTACAAGCCGCTGCCCGGTTGCTGGAAGCGCGCGTCCGGGGAATGCTCGGTCGGCGGTTCGACCAAGCGGCCGTCGCTGGTGAAATCGAAATCGCTCAGGTAGGAATAGGCGTGGTTCTGCAGGCGCTCGCGCAGGTTGCTCAGCGCCGCTTCGCGGAAGGCGTAGTCGAGCGCGACGCCGGTAAAGCCCAGGAACGCGACCAAACCCAAGCCGGCCGCCAACAACTGCCGGGCGTGCAGGGAAAGCGCGCGCCGCGCCATGGCCGGCGCTTACTCGTTGCGCGGAATGGCGAACCGGTAGCCGCGGCCGCGCACCGTCTCGATCGGCTTGAGTTCGCCATCCGGATCGAGTTTCTTGCGCAGTCGGCCAATGAAGACTTCCAGCACGTTGGAGTCGCGATCGAAATCCTGCTGGTAGATGTGCTCGGTGAGATTGGCCTTTGAGACCAACTCGCCGGCATGCAGCATCAGGTATTCGAGCACCTTGTATTCGTAACTGGTGAGGTCGGCGCCACCGCCGTTTACCGACACCGTTTGCGCCGACAGGTCGAGCCGGATCGGGCCGCAGTCGAGCGTCGGCTTGCTCCAGCCGGCGGCGCGGCGCAGCAAGGCGTTGATCCGCGCCAGCAGCTCCTCGACATGGAAGGGCTTGACCAGGTAATCGTCGGCGCCGGCCTTGAGGCCCTCGACCTTGTCCTGCCAACTCGAGCGCGCGGTCAGGATCAGGATCGGGAATTTCTTGCCTTCGGTGCGCAAGCCGCGCACCAAGTCCATACCCGAAAGCTTGGGCAGGCCGAGGTCGATCACCGCCACGTCGAACGGCAATTCGCGGCCATGGTAAAGGCCTTCCTCGCCGTCAGCCGCAGCGTCGACGGCAAAGCCCTCGCGCTTGAGTCGGGCGGTCAGTGTTTCGCGAAGCGGGGCTTCGTCTTCAACCAGCAGCAGGCGCATCTCGTCTCCTTCGTCGGGTTTCGGTCACGCGCGAACGCATCATCACTCGTATGACGGCGGCGGGTCGGCATCCTGGCCATCGGCCGAAGATGCATCCCGGTCCCGGTCCTTGCCCTTGTGGTCACGGCCTTTCTGTTCGGGCGGCCGCTGCCGCGGCTCTTCCTGCATCACCCGAACGCGGCCATCGGCGGTCAGCACCTTCATCCGGTACACCTCGCGGCCGTCGCGCTGCATGGGCTCGGCGCGCAAGACTTCGCCGCCGGTCGAGCGTTCGACCCGGCGCACCGAATCCGGCAGCGCCGAAGGGTCGGACTGCGGATCGCGCTGCGTGTCCCGCGGCGGATCCCGTTCCGGCGGCGGCATTTGCTGCGACGGCGGCCCTTGCACCGGCGCCCGACCGTGGCCGTGATCGCCCGCCATGGCCAGGCCCGGGAGGGCGGCCAACAGGAGCAGGCAAGGCATCAGGCGCGGCATGCGGAACATGGCGGAATGGTATCCGTACAAACCAGGATCAGCTAGGGAATACGGGGCGAGTCTGTTGGCGGGGCGGTGAATCCGGTCTGAACCCCCCTCCCGACCGGCTGCCATCAGAAGATTTCGGCCACGCAGCAACGCAAGGAACCACCGGCTTTTTCGATCTCGTCCAGGGCCACGCTGCGGACCCGGAAACCGGCCTCTGTCAGGATGGCGCGATGCGCCGGCTGCAGGGCGGTCGCCGCCGCTCGGCTCATCCAGACGTCGCGTCCGGACAGGGCGATGCAGTTGCCGGCGAACGCGGCCTTTTCGGCGGTCGTCAGCCTGACCACATGCGGCTGGTAAAATGCGGCGATGGCGTCCGTCACCGAAGCATCGGCAAAGCCATCGGAGGCCAGCACGACCGCCCGGCCGGCGAGCACGCTGAGCACGACGTTGCTGTGGTACTCGCCCGGCGCCAGGTCGAACACCAGGGTCGCGCGCAAGCCGAAGGCCGCATGCATGGCCGCGGCGCCGGCCGCGTCGCAACGTTCGGACAAGCCGGCATAGCCGAGGCCGCGGGCGTGGTCGATGACCAGTGAGCCGGTCAATTCGCAGATGCCCGGCTGCCCGCGCAAATCGACAATGTCGTAATCCATCGCCCCGGTGAAGAAGTCGCGGATGTCGGCGCGCTCGGCTTCGCGCTGCCGGACCGCATGGCGCATGTGGCCCAGGATCAGGCGACCGGGCGCGGTGGCGAAGACATTGTTGGGGAATTGCGCGTCGGGCGTGTCGATCGCGCCGGGAAAGCAGATCGTCGGCAAGGTCTCCGACAGCGCCGCCTGCAGCCCGCGATGTTCCGCCAAGGCCCGCCCGGCGTCGGTGGCGACGCCGAGGTCCATGTAGCGGTTGTCGCTGGCCGATTGTTCGGCCAGGGCGAACCCTTCGGGCGCGACCAGGAACGCGGCGTTGGCGGTGGCCGGGCCGAAGTCGGTCGGACACGCGCGCGCGAATTCAAAAAAAGCGGCGCTATCGCGGGTAATCATGCCGCGGCCTCCGCGGTCGCGCGGGTCGCGGCCAGAGCCCGTTCGAGCAGGGACAGGTCGGCGCCGGCGCGCGGCCCGCCTTCGCTCAGGATCTGCCGGAACATGCGCCCGCCCGCTTGGGCATGGAACAGGCCCAGCACGTGGCGGCTGATGTGCTTGAGCGCGACCCCGCGCGCGAGTTGCGCTTCGACGTAAGGAAAAAACACGCGCAGCAATTCTTCGCGCGACCGCGCTGCGCCGCCAAAGATCGCCCGGTCGAGCGCGTGCAGGCGATAGGGTTCGTGGTAGGCGGTGCGCCCGAGCATCACGCCATCGACGTGGTCGAGCTGCGCCAGGCATTCTTCCTGCGTGGACAAGCCGCCATTGAGGATCACCCGCAAGCCGGGGCGCTCGCGCTTGAGCCGGTGCACCCAGTCGTGGCGCAGCGGCGGGATCTCGCGATTCTCTTTCGGCGACAGTCCGCTCAACCAGGCCTTGCGCGCGTGCACGACGAACGTGTTGACGCCAACCGAGGCAACGGTGTCAACGAAACCGAGGAAGTGCTCGTAGTCCTCCCGTTCGTCGACGCCCAGGCGGCATTTCACCGTCACCGGAATTTTCACCGCGGCGAGCATCGCCGCCATGCCCTCGGCGACCAGCGCCGGCTCCTTCATCAGGCAGGCGCCGAAGCGCCCGGCCTGCACGCGATCGGACGGGCAACCCACGTTGAGGTTGATTTCGTCATAGCCGAATTGTTCGCCTATCCGCGCCGCTTCGGCCAGGAGCGCCGGCTCGCTGCCGCCCAATTGCAAGGCGACCGGATGCTCGCAATGGTCGAAGCCGAGCAGGCGTTCGTGGTCGCCGTGGATCACCGCCTGCGCGTGCACCATCTCGGTGTACAGGCGCGCGTTCGGCGCCAGCACCCGGTGGAAAGCCCGGCAATGCCGGTCGGTCCAATCCATCATCGGGGCCACGCACAAGCGATGCTCCATCAGTCGTCGCCGTCGGCCAGCACGAAGCGATACGCGAGCGCGCCGATCACGGCGCCCAGGATCGGCGCCAGCCAGAACAGCCACAATTGGCCCAGCGCCCAATCGCCGGCGAACAAGGCGACGCCGGTGCTGCGCGCCGGATTGACCGAAGTATTGGTGACCGGAATGCTCACCAGATGGATGAGCGTCAGGCACAGGCCGATCGCGATCGGTGCAAATCCCGCGGGCGCGCGCCGGGAAGTCGCGCCGAGGATGACCAGCAGGAACATCGCCGTCATCACCACTTCGGTCACCCAGGCCGAGGCCAACGAATAACCGCCGGGCGAATGCGCGCCGTAGCCATTGGCGGCGAAACCAGCCGAAGCGTCGAAGCCGGCCTTGCCGCTGGCGATGAAGTACAGCGTCGCGCCGGCGGCGATCGCGCCGAGGACCTGGGCGACGATGTAGGGCAGCAGCCGGCCGAGCGGGAATCGGCCACCGGCCCAGAGGCCGATCGACACCGCCGGATTGAGATGGCAACCCGACACGTGCCCGATCGCGTAAGCCATGGTGAGCACGGTCAGGCCGAAGGCCAGCGACACGCCGACCAGTCCGATGCCGACGTCGGGAAAGGCCGCTGCCAGGACGGCGCTGCCGCAGCCGCCGAGGACCAGCCAGAAGGTTCCGAGGAATTCCGCGCCGAGTGCTTTCATGACCTTGCCCTTGCTGGAATGGATGGCGAACGGTACCGCCGACCCGGTGATGGCACAATGCCGGCACGATCCGCCATGACCATGCCGCCATGAATCGATACTTCCTGCCGATCGCGGTTTGCCTGCTCGCTGCCTGTTCGAAAACGCCCGAACCGGTCCTGCTCGGCACCCTGGAATGGGATCGCATCAGCCTGCCGGCCGAGGCCAGCGAGCCGGTGCTCGAACTCGACGTCGCCGAAGGCGCGCAGGTCAAGGCCGGCGATCGCCTGTTGCGCCTGGACGACCGCCGCGGCCAGGCCCGGCTCGCGCAAGCGGTGGCCGAACAGACGCAGACCGAGGCGCGCCTGTCCGAACTGATGCACGGCGCCCGGCCCGAAGAACTCGACGCTGCCCGCGCCGCCGTCGCCGGCGCCGAAGCCGGACAGATCGAGGCGCAAAAACAGTACGCGCGCCAGGCCGACCTGGCCGCCAAGCAATTGGTCGCGCGCGCCACCCTCGATACCTTTCGAGCCACCCTGGACCGCAGCACGGCGGCGCTGGTCTCGGCGCATGCGCAACTCGACGCGTTGCTGCACGGCACCCGTGCCGAGCAGGTCGGACAGGCCGATGCGGCGATGCAGGCGGCGAAATCGGCAGCGGAAACACTGCGCTTGAGCCTCGCCAAACTCGACGTGCGCGCACCGCGCGATGGTCGCGTCGACGCCCTGCCCTTCAAGCCAGGCGACCAGCCGCCGGTCGGCGCCAGCGTCGCCAGCCTGCTGGTCGGCGCCGCGCCCTACGCGCGCGTGTTCGTGCCTTCGGACCTGCGCGCCTCGCTGCGCGAAGGCCACAAGTTCGTCTTGCGCGTAAAGGGCGTCGACCATGACCTGCACGCGCACCTGCGCAGCATCGCCAGCGAAGCCTCGTTCACGCCCTACTACGCGCTGACCGGCGACGATGCCAGCCGCCTCGTCTACCGCGCCGAACTGCTGCTCGACGATGCCGAGGCGGCGAACCTGCCGGCCGGCCTGCCGCTCGAGGCCCGTCCCGCGCCATGAGCGCCGAAGGCGGCGAGCTCGCCATCCGTGCGCGCGGCCTGACCCGGCAATTCGGCGCGCTGGTGGCGGTCGACCACGTCGACCTGTCGGTGCCGCGCGCCTGCGTCTACGGCTTCCTCGGCCCGAATGGCTCGGGCAAATCCACGACCTTGCGCATGCTCTGCGGCCTGCTCACGCCGACCTCGGGTGATGTCGACGTGCTCGGCCTGCACATTCCCGAGCAGGCCGAAGCGCTCAAGCGCCGCATCGGTTACATGACCCAGAAGTTCTCCTTGTACGAAGACCTGACCGTGCTCGAGAACCTGCAATTCCTGGCCGCCATCCACGACCTGCCGCGGGCGTTGGCGAAAACGCGCGTCGACGAGGCGATCGAGCGCTACCACTTCGGCGACCGCCGCAAGCAATTGGCCGGCACGCTCTCGGGTGGACAAAAACAACGCCTGTCGCTGGCCGGCTCGACCCTGCACCAGCCCGAACTGTTGCTGCTCGACGAACCGACCAGCGCGGTCGACCCGGAATCGCGCCGCGACTTCTGGGCGCGCCTTTTCGAACTGGCCGACGCCGGCACGACGCTGCTGGTGTCCACCCACTACATGGACGAAGCCGAGCGCTGCCACCGGCTGGCGATCCTGCAGAACGGCAAGCTGGTCGCCGACGACACGCCGGCGGCGCTGTGCGCGGCCCTGCCCGGCCGCGTCTGGCGCGTGCGCACGGCACTGGCGCGCGCCACCGAATCGGTGCTGCGCCGGCATCCGCAGGTGCTCGGCGTCGCCCAGATCGGCAACGACCTGCGCGTGCTCGCCGCGCCGACGCTGGACGAAGCCTCGCTGCGCGCCTTGCTGCCGCCCGGCAGCAATGCCGAGATCGAAGCGATCGCGCCCAACCTCGAGGACGTCTTCGTCGCCGCCACCCGCGGCGTCGAAGCGCGCGCGGCATGAGCCCGGTCCGCCTGCTCGCGATCATCGTCAAGGAATTGCGCCAGCTGCGCCGCGACCGCCTGACCTTCGGCATGATCCTGGGCATCCCGACCTTGCAGCTGCTGCTGTTCGGCTTCGCGATCAACCTCGACATACGCCATATCGATACCGCGGTCGTCGACCAGGCCAACACCGCCCGTTCGCGCGAACTGCTCAACGCCCTCGCCGCCACCGGCGTGGTGACGGTGCGTGCAACGGCGACGACGCCGGCGCAACTGCAGGAGCTGATGCGCGAAGGCCGGATCAGCATCGGCGTGGTGGTGCCCGCCGATTTCGACCACCGTCTCGAGACCCACGATCGCCCGGCCCTGCAAGTAATGGTCGACGGCTCCGACCAGACCGTGCAGGCGGCCGCGCGGCAGCTGGCGTCGGTGCCGCTGCCGGGAACGCGCGCGAACTACCAGGGCGTCGAGGTCGTGAATTTCTACAATCCGGAACGGCGCGCAGCGGTGAACACCGTGCCGGGCCTGATCGGCGTGATCCTGACCATGACCCTGGTGATGTTCACCGCCATGGCCCTGACCCGCGAACGCGAACGCGGCAATCTGGAAATGCTGATCGCCACGCCGGTTTCGCCCTGGGAGCTGACCATCGGCAAGGTGCTGCCCTTCGTCGGCATCGGCCTGGTGCAGGTCACCGTAGTGTTGCTGCTTGGCACACTGGTGTTTGCGGTGCCGATCCGCGGTTACCTGATCGAAGTCTACGGCGCGGCGCTGCTGTTCATCCTCGCCAACCTCTCGCTGGGAATCCTGCTCTCGACCCTGGCCAAGAGCCAGTTCCAGGCGATGCAGCTGGCTTTCTTCACCTTCCTGCCGCAGATCCTGCTGTCGGGTTTCATGTTCCCCTACGCGGGCATGCCGGTGGCGGCGCAGTGGATCGCCGAATGCCTGCCGATGACGCATTTCATCAGGCTGATCCGCGGCATCATGCTGCGCGGCGCCGGCCTGTCGGATCTACCGAACGATCTGCTGGCGCTGGCCTTTATCGCCGCGCTGCTGCTGACCATCTCGACCCGACGGATCCGCAAGCGGCTGGATTGATTGCGCGCTCGCTCTTGTAGGAGGCCGCTCGCGGGCGAACAGATCGGGCCCAAGGGCCCTCCTTCAAGGTCAATTGCGCGAGCGATGCGGCGTTGGATTCCCAGTTCTGGCCGTCGAAGGGCTCGATCGTCAACGATTCGACGGTGCCGTCGTCGAGGCAGCGCGCGTTGACGTCGACGCCATCGGGATTGCTGCGCGGGATGTAGAAGCTCTTGACGCCACAGACGCGGCAGAAGCGGTGCTTGGCCACTCCGGTATTGAAAGTGTACTCGCTGAGGTCGGCGTCGCCGGACAAAAGGCGGAAACGCGCGGCCGGCACGATCAGGTGATGGAAGCCGCTCATCCGGCATAGCGAGCAGTTGCACTCCTGCACGAGCAATGCCGCCGGGGCCTCGACTTCGAAACGAACGCGGCGGCAATGGCAGCCGCCGCGATGGGTCACGAAGGCCGCATCAGCCATGGCCGCCGCCGTTGTTGCCGTGGCCGCCGTTGCCATGGTCCTTGCCGTCGTCACCGTTGCCATGGTCCTTGCCGTTGTTGCCTTTGCCGTTGTTGCCTTTGCCATTGTTGCCGTTACCGTTGTTACCCTTGCCGCTGTTGCCCTTGCCGCTGTTGCCCGGGCCGTTCGGATTGGCGTGCGGATTGCCATGGGCCTTGTAGCGGCCCTCGGCGCGGCCGAGGCCATCTTTCAGCGCGAAGAACTCGCGCGATCCGGGCTTGATGCCCATGCGCTGCGCAACCACGCCCCAACCCTGGCCGCGGTTCTGATCGTACATCCCGACCACGTCCTTGCAGGGGCGCCGGGCCGCATAGGCCAGGGCGCAGGCGTAATAGACGTCGCCCGGCTGCCAATGGCGGGCGCCGAGCAGGTCATTGACCAGGTAACGCGGCGCGCCGTACCGGCCGACCATGTCGTCGACGAAATAGTCGCGCTGGTCGTACCCGTAGCGGTTGACCTCGCCGAGGTGGGTGTCGATCCAGACATCGCCAGTACGCGGGCTGTAGCCGACCGT
>JANYBA010000242.1 GCA_025360985.1 Gammaproteobacteria bacterium
CCTGCGAGCAGGGGAGGGGGCTGAAGCCGATTCATGGATATCGAAGTCCTCTACGCCGACGCCGCGCTGGCGATCGTCAACAAGCCGGCCGGCCTGATGGCGCACGCCAGCCCGATGGCGCGCGGCGAGGTCGATTTCCTCGACGATCGCCTGCGGGCGCAGTTCGGCGGACCGGTGCACCTGGTGCATCGCCTGGACCGTGCCACCAGCGGTTGCCTGTTGGTGGCGCTGGATCGCGACACGGCCGCGACGTTGGGCAAGGTGTTCATGTCGCGCGAGGTCGAAAAAGACTATCTCGCGGTTTGCCGCGGCTGGCCCGACGAAAATTTCGTAGTCGACCACGCGCTCGACGGCGGGCCCGGCAAGCCGGAGAAGAAGCCGGCCGTGACCGCATTCGCGCGCCTGGCCGTCACCGAATTGGCAACGCCAAGCGAGCACCACCCGACTTCCCGCTACGCGCTCTTGCGGTGCTCGCCGCAAACCGGGCGCTACCGGCAGATCCGCCGCCACCTCAAGCACCTCTCGCACCATCTCATCGGCGATTCCAGCCACGGCGACGGCCGCCACAACCGCGCGTTCCGGATGCTCGGCGTGCATCGCATGTTGTTGCACGCCTGGCGCCTGTCGTTCGTGCACCCGGATACCGGCCTGCGCATCGAGGCGACGTCGCCACTGGATGGCGAGTGGCGCAAGGCGATGGCCGTGCTGGGTTGGGACCCGTCGACTCTTGGGCTGGCGCCGGTGAACGCCTGCTAACATCGGCGCATGGCCAAGCTGCATTTCTACTATTCGGCGATGAACGCCGGCAAGACCACGACACTGCTGCAGAGCGCCTACAACTACCACGAGCGCGGCATGCGCACGCTGATCCTGACGCCGCGCCTGGACGATCGCGCCGGTGCCGGCGTGGTCGCCTCGCGCATCGGGCTGCGAGCGCCGGCAACGGCGTTTTCCGGCGTAGACGATCTATTTGCGATCGCTCAAGGCGACATCGCGACTCATGGACCGCTCGGCTGCGTGCTGGTGGACGAGGCGCAGTTCCTGGCGAAGGCACAGGTCTGGCAGCTGACCGATGTCGTCGATCGGCTCGGCGTGCCGGTGCTGGCCTACGGCCTGCGCACGGATTTTCGCGGCGAGCCGTTCGAGGGCAGCCAATACCTGCTGGCCTGGGCCGACGAGCTGGTCGAGCTCAAGACCATCTGCCACAGCGGTCGCAAGGCGACGATGGTGGTGCGCGTGGACGCCAGCGGCGCCGCCACGCGCGAAGGGCCGCAGGTCGAGATCGGCGGCAACGAACGCTACCTGTCGGTATCGCGCGCCGAATTCAAGAAAATCATTTTGAAATAAGTCAGGGCCCGCGATTGAATCCGCGGCGCGCGGTCGGCGCACAGGCCGACGCGATCGTCGCCAGGCGGTGCCACAGGGCGATGCGCTCCGGCTCCTGTTGCTGCGCCTCGGCCAGCAATCGCAGGCGACTGTCCTGGCCGGTGGTGCGCCCGTGCTGGCAATCGAAGGCCGCGCGCAAAGCCTGCGCCTGCCAATGCAGGCGTCGCTCCTCGACGCCGGCGGCAGGCAGGGCCAGCAAGGCGTCGATCTGCGGCTCGGCATCGGCGGCGCCGTCGCTGACCGCCACGCGCGCTTGCGCCAAACGAATCGCGCCGGACCCGGCGAGCGCGGGTCGCGCGGCGTTGCCGGCCGCGAGGGCGTCGCGTGCGAGCGTCATCTGCTGGCGATCCAGGGCGGTGTGGACGAAGTCGGCGTAGGCGGCCAGCATCTCCGCGTCGCCGTCGCTGGCCAACCCGGCCAGGCACGCCATCGCGCCCTTGTCGGCGCCGGGCGCGCCCGTGGCCAATTGCGCGCGCATCAGCCAGCAGGTCTCGTGGACATGCGCCACGGTCGGATCGCGTCGTTGCCACATCGCCAGCGCATCGCCCAATTCGGCCTGGGCATCGTCGGCCTGGTCGCGTTCGAGCGCGAGCCAGCCACGCAGCCCGTCGATATCGGCCAGCCGCCCGAGGTCGGGATGCGAGCGGCCGAGCAGGGATTCGTGGGCAAGGTCGAGCAGGTCGCCGGCCTCGGCCAGTTTTCCGCCGCGTGCCAGCACCCGGGCGAGGTGGAATTGCAGCTGGCTGCTGCGCGGATGGCCAGCGCCGAAACGGCCCAGCGAGATTTCCAGCGCCTGCCGATACGCCGCCTCGGCTTCGCGCAGGTTCGACTGGCGTTCGAAGGCCAGTCCCAGCTGGCTCCAGATATCGGTGCCGAGGGCATTGCTCTCGCCATTGGCCGCGCGCAGGTGTGCCAGGGCCTCGCGCAGGGCCGGGATCGCCTGCTGCGGATGGCCGGCGACGATCTGCAATTGGGCGAGGTCGGTTTCGCTTTCGGCGGTGAGCGCCGTCGCGTCGGTGGCGGCGCGGCGCAAGGCCAGCGCGCGGCCGAACAGGTCGCGGGCGGCGGCGACGTCGCCCAGCTGCGCCTGGCAGCGGCCGAGTTGCGAGAAAAACTCCGCCATCGGCAGTGGCAGTTCGTCGGCCGCGCCTTTGCCTTGCTCCAGCAGGGGCGTCATCGCCGCCAGGCATTCGCGCTGCCTCCCGAGCTCGCGCAGGCTTCGACCGCGCAGCGCCGCAGACTCCAAGGCGAGCCCAATCGGCGCATTGCCGCCCAGCGTGCGCAGGGCTCTTTGCTGCTGGTCGAGCAGCTCCAGCGCGGCGGCGTCGTCGCCCAGGCCCGAACGCAGCCGGGCGATCAGGCCGAGCAATTCGGCGCGCGCCAACGGCTGGCCGGCGAGTTCGTTGTCGGCGCGGGCGACGCCGGCATCGAGCAATTGCCGGGCGTCGAGTTTCTCGGCGCCGGTATCGCCGGTGTTTTCGAACAGGGCGATCACGAAATTCTGCATCGCTTGCGCGCGCGTCGCCTGTTCGAGCGCCTTGCGCGCCTGCCACGACACCACCGCCAGCGAGCCGAGCAGCAGCAGCGCCGCAGCGACGCCGGCGCCGATGCCGAGCGCGTGCCGGCGCACGAACTTGCGCATCCGGTAGAGCATGCCCAGCGGCCGCGCCTGCACCGGCTTGCCGTCGCTGAACCGGCGCAGGTCCTGGGCCAGCGCCTCGACCGAGGGATAGCGTTGCTCGGGATCCTTGTCGAGGGCCTTGAGCACGATGTTGTCGAGGTCGCCGGCGACGATCCGCGTGCGGCGGCGGTCGAAGGCCTGGCGGGTCTCGCGCGCGAGCTTGGCCAGCGCCGTCGATGGCCGGATCGGATCCTGGCTGAGGATCGCCTCTTCCCAGGCGGCGTCGCTGCTGCGCGCCAGGTCGTAAGGGCGGCAGTCGGTGAGCAATTCATACAGCACCACGCCGAGCGCGTAGACATCGGTCATGGTGGTGATGACTTCGCCGCGCAACTGTTCGGGCGCGGCGTAGTGCAGGGTGAAGGTGCGGCTGCCGGTCTGGGTGATCTCGCTCTCGCCGGTGTCGGGCGCGTCGAGCAGCTTGGCGATGCCGAAGTCGAGCAGGCAGACGTCCTCGGCCGGCGTGACCAGGATGTTCGACGGCTTCAGGTCGCGGTGCACGACGAGGTTGGCGTGGGCGTGGCTGACCGCGGCGCAGACCTGCGCGAACAGCTGCAGGCGCGAAGCGATGGTCAGCCGGTGCTGGCGCGCGTGCACGGTGATCGGCTCGCCACGGATGTAGTCGAGCGCCAGGTAGGGTTGGCCGTCCTGGCTGATGCCGGCGTCGAGCAGGCGGGCGATGTGCGGATGCGCGAGGCGCGCGAGGATTTGCCGCTCGCGGGTGAAACGGGCATTGAGGCCGGAATCGCCCAACCCCGGGCGCAACAGCTTGAGCGCGACGCGGCGTTCGTACAGGCCGTCGGCGCGCGTCGCCAGCCACACCTGGCCCATGCCGCCCTCGCCCAGCGGCGATTCAAGCCGGTACGGGCCGACGCTCTGGCCGACCTGCGGCGAAAATAAATTGGCGTCGACGATCGGCTCGGCCAGGAAGTCCGGATGCTCGGCGTCCAGCGCCATCAGCCGCGCCAATTCCGCGGCCAGCTCCGGGTCTTCGGTGGCGATATGGGCGAGCCGTTCTTCGCGCAGCGGCCCGGTCATGTCGAGCAGTTCGTCGAGCAGGGGCGACATCAATGGCCAACGGCCCGGCAGGTCGGGGGTGGCCACGCGCGGCGTCCTCAGCCCTGCAGCGAGGCCAGCAGGTACATGCGCGCCTTCTGCCAGTCGCGGCGCACGGTGCGCTCGGAACGATTGAGCAGGGTGGCGATCTCGCTTTCGGACAGGCCGGCGAAATAACGCAGCTCGACCACCTGCACGAGTTTCTCGTCGATGCTCGCCAGGCGGGTCAGGGCGGCGTGCAGGCCGAGCAATTCCTCGTCCAGGCGCAGGCCACCGCCGACGTCGTCGGGCAGGTCGGTGACGCGCAACAGGTCGCCGCCGCGCTTGATCGCCAGTCGTTGCCGGGCGTAGTCGACCACGACGCTGCGCATCGCCGAGGCGGCGTAGGCGAAGAAATGCGCCCGGTCGACAAAGGCCGCTTCCGAGCGCCCGACCAGGCGCAAATAGGCTTCGTGGACCAGGGCGGTGGTGTCGAGGGTCTGGTCATCGCGATTGCCCAACTGACGCCGGGCCATGCTGTGCAGTTCGCGGTAGAGCGTCGACAACACGCGGTCGAGAGCGCCGCGATCCCCGTCGCGGGCCGCGCTCAACCACTCGGTGATCTCGGCGCCAACTTCGTCCATGCGTCCCCGGCCCTGTCTTGCGCAGGGTTGCGCGAACTATAGCCGCTAGCGCTGGCAGTGTCCGCACCAGGCCGTGGCCCGGTTGCCGAGGCGATCGCCGCGCAGGCGCCGGCCGCAAGTCTTGCAGGCCTCGCCCTCGCGACCGTAGACGAACAATTCCTGCTCGAAATAGCCCGGCGCGCCGTCGGCGTTCAGGAAGTCGCGCAGGGTCGTGCCGCCGCGGTGGATCGCATGCGCGAGGATGTCCTTGACCGCCGTCGCCAGGCGCTCGTAGCGCTCGCGGCCCACCGAGCCGGCCGCGCGCGTCGGCGCGATGCCGGCGCGAAACAGCGCCTCGGCGACGTAGATGTTGCCGACGCCGACCACCACCGACTGGTCCATCAGGAAGGTCTTGACCGGCGCCTTGCGCTTGCGACTCAAGTCGAACAGGTAGTCGCCGTCGAAGTCCGCCGTGAGCGGTTCAGGTCCGAGGCCGGCGAGCAGTTCATGCGTGCTGCCGGCCGCCTGCCACAACAAACAGCCGAAGCGGCGGGGGTCGGTAAAGCGCAAGACCTGCCCGGAATCGAGCCCGATGTCGACGTGGTCGTGCGCGCCCAGCGGCGTGCTCGGCGCCAGCACCCGCAGCACGCCCGACATGCCCAGGTGAAGCAGGGCGCTGCCCGGCTCGGTGTCGATGAGCAGGTATTTCGCGCGCCGGCGCACCGCCAGGATCTGCTGTTGCGGCAACTGGCGCTTGATCGCGCGCGGAATCGGCCAGCGCAGATCCGGTCGGCGCAGTAGCACCGACGTGATGCGCCGGCCCTCGAGGTGCGGCGCCAGGCCGCGGCGGGTAGTTTCGACTTCGGGAAGTTCCGGCATCCAGTGATTCTAGCCTCGCGTCGCGGCAAAGCTTAACGATGCCGTTAAGGAATGGATCATCATCGTCGATCTGTGTCGCCCGGCACGTGACGCTGTCATGTTCTCGGGGCATCATGGCGCACCGGCCAACGGGCCGATTTTTTGAGTGCTGCCCCATGTTTCCCGAAGTTCTTGCCTGGCTGGCCCGTGGCCTGACCCAGGCCAGTGTCGGCCAGATGGCGATCTGGTTCCTGGTCGTGACGCAGTTGACGATTTTCACCGTCACCCTGTTCTACCACCGCAGCCAGGCCCATCGCGGCGTCGATTTCCATCCGGCCCTGGCGCATTTCTTCCGCTTCTGGGGCTGGCTGACCACGGCGATGATCGTCAAGGAGTGGGCGGCGATCCATCGCAAGCACCACGCCAAGGTCGAGACCGAAGCCGATCCCCACAGCCCACGCTTCAAGGGCATCGACACGGTGATGTGGCGCGGCGTCGAGCTGTACCGCGCCGCCCGCGCCGACCGCGCGTCGATCGAGCAATACGGCAAGGGCATCAGCGACGGTTGGCTTGATCGCCACCTGTACACGCCGCATGCGACCCTCGGGCCGGTGTTGATGCTGTTCGTCAGCGCCGCGCTGTTCGGCTTGCCGGGCGTGGCGATGTGGGCGCTGCAGATGGTCTGGATGCCGTTCTGGGCGGCCGGCGTGATCAATGGCCTCGGCCATTGGTGGGGTTACCGCAATTTCGACACCGACGACACCGCCACCAACCTGGTGCCCTGGGGCTTCTGGGTCGGCGGCGAAGAGTTGCACAACAACCACCATGCCTTCCCGAGTTCGGCCAAGTTCGCGCTGCGCAAGTACGAATTCGACATCGGCTGGGCGGTCTTGCGCGTGCTTGAAACCGTCCGCCTGGCGAAAGTCCTGCGGGTCGCGCCGGCGCTGGACCTTCGGCCGAACATCGCCGTGCCCGATACCGACACCATCCGCGCGATGATGGCGCACCGCTGGCAGGTCGCCACCGATTATTTCCAGTTTGTGCTCAAGCCGCATTTGAAAATCGAAGCCCGCGACCTGCCGCGCCGCCTGCGCCGCGCTTTCCGCAGCAACGGCCGTTGGCTCGATGAAGGCAATGGCGCGCGCCTGCGCAGTTGGATCGCCGAGCGCCCGCAGGTCGCGACCCTGATGGCCCATCGCCAGCGCCTGCTGGCGATCTACGAGATCAAGAGCGCCGAGGCCGAAGCCAAGCTCGAGGCCCTGCGCGAGTGGTGCAACGAGGCCGAAGCCTCGGGCGTGCGCGCGCTGGAAGATTTCTCGGCGCGGCTCAAGGGCTACGCCCTGGTGCCGATGCGGGCATGAGCCCGGAGCAATACCAGCAAGAATGCGTGCGCGCCCTCGCCGACCCGGACGGCTTCTGGGGCGAAGTCGCGACGCGCATCGACTGGATCAAGACGCCGACGAAAATCCGCGACGTCAGTTTCGACAAGCAGGATTTCCGGATCCGCTGGTTCGAAGACGGCCAGCTCAACATCGCCGCCAATTGCCTGGACCGGCAACTGGCACGGCGCGGCGACAAGACCGCGATCCTGTTCGAGCCGGATGACCCGGCGGCGCCAGCGCAACGCATCAGCTATCGCGAGCTGCACGGCCGCGTCTGCCGGCTCGCGAATGCGTTGCGCAGCCTCGGCGTCGCCAAGGGCGATCGGGTCACCCTCTACTTGCCCATGATTCCGGAGGCGGCGGTGGCGATGCTGGCCTGCGCGCGCATCGGCGCGGTGCATTCGGTGGTGTTCGGCGGTTTCTCGCCGGAATCGCTGGCCGGTCGCATCGGCGATTGCGGCAGCAAGCTGGTGATCACCGCCGACGAAGGCCGGCGCGGTGGCAAGGCCATTCCACTCAAGAGCAATGTCGACGAGGCCTTGAAAAAGCCCGGCACGAACTGCGTGGAAACCGTGCTGGTGGTGCGCCACACCGGCGGCGCGGTGGCGATGCAGATGCCGCGCGATCGCTGGATGGAGGCGGTGGTCGACGGCCAGCCCGACGATTGCCAGGCCGAAGCCATGGCCGCCGAGGATCCGTTGTTCATCCTCTACACCTCGGGCAGCACCGGCAAGCCGAAAGGCGTGCTGCACACCAGCGGCGGTTACCTGGTCTACGCCAGCTACACGCACGAACTGGTGTTCGGCCTGCGCGAGGACGACATCTTCTGGTGCACCGCCGACGTCGGCTGGATCACCGGCCACAGCTACATCGTCTATGGGCCGCTGGCCAATGGCGCGACCTCGGTGATGTTCGAAGGCGTTCCGAACTACCCCGACGTTTCGCGCTTCTGGCAAGTGATCGACAAACACGAGGTCACTATCTTCTACACCGCGCCGACGGCGATCCGCGCGCTGATGCGCGAAGGCGACGCGCCGGTGAAGAAAACCTCGCGTGCTTCCCTGCGCCTGCTCGGCAGCGTCGGCGAACCCATCAACCCGGAAGCCTGGCGCTGGTACCACGACATCGTCGGCGATGGCCGCTGCGAGGTGGTCGACACCTGGTGGCAGACCGAGACCGGCGGCATCCTGATTTCCCCGGTGCCCGGCGCGGTCGAAACCAAGCCCGGCTCGGCGACCTTGCCCTTGCCCGGCATCGCGCCGGCGTTGATCGACGCCAACGGCGCCATGCTCGAGGGCGCGGCTGAAGGCAACCTCGTCCTGCTCGGTTCCTGGCCGGGCCAGATGCGCACCGTCTACGGCGACCACGCGCGCTTCATCGAAACCTATTTCAGCACCTATGCCGGGAAATATTTCACCGGCGATGGCTGCCGCCGCGACGGCGACGGCTACTACTGGATCACCGGCCGCGTCGACGACGTGATCAACGTCTCCGGCCATCGCATCGGCACGGCGGAAGTGGAGAGCGCCCTGGTCGCGCACCACGATGTTGCCGAAGCGGCCGTGGTCGGTTTCCCGCACGAGCTCAAGGGCCAGGGCATCTACGCCTACGTCACTCTCAACTCCGGGGTCGCGCCGAGCGAAGCACTGCGCAAGGAACTGATCGCCTGGGTGCGCAAGGAAATCGGCCCGATCGCGACGCCTGACCACCTGCAATGGGCGCCGGGACTGCCGAAGACGCGCTCGGGCAAGATCATGCGCCGGATCCTGCGCAAGATCGCCGAAGACCTGCCCGACCAGCTCGGCGACACCAGCACCCTGGCCGATCCGGCGGTGGTGCAGAACCTGCTGGAAAATCGCCGGCAGGGTTGAATCCTTGCCCGACTGGACGGCGTCAAGACTTGCTTGGCCAGGCGATTCGCACCTTGCGATGCTGCATTACGCAGTCGCGCAAGTACAGGTTGATCAGGCTCTGATAAGGAAGGCCCGATTCATTGGCCATGCCCTTGAAGTAGATCACGACATCTTCCGACAGTCGCATTGAAACCGGCTTCTTGAGCTTGATCGAGTACGGGTTCTTGCGGGACTTCATCTTGGAAAGATCGTATTCGGATTTCATGGTCGTCACTGCCCGTAGAAAGTGCTTTCACGCTTGGTGGCTTTGCGCGCCGAGATGATGCGGATCACGTCGCCGTCGCTTCGTTCGCAGTGGCATACGAGGAGAAGTTGGGCACCGCTGCTCATGCCGAGCATGAAAAAACGCCGTTCATCGGAAGAATGCGGTTCGTCGTCGAACTGGATTGCGAATTCATCATAGAAGACAGATTGGGCCTCCTCGAAGGAAACGCCATGCTTCCTGAGGTTCGATGCCGCCTTGGCCGGATCCCAGTCAAAGGTGATCATCTGTACATTGTATGGATGATCATGGCTTTTGCAAGCCCGTCACCACTTCCGTCAGGCTTGATGCGGAAGCAGTGCGTAGGCGACAAATCCCGCCGCCGACGCCGCGAGCGCAATCCAATCGGCCGCGACGATTCGGGCGATGCCAGCGGTGTATGGGCCGCCGGTGGCCGCCAGGACGAGAAAAGCTGCGGCACTGGTCGTACCAAGGGTCAGCGCGCTCAATCGCAGCGCGGGAACGAATGCGGCGGTGACAATAAATCCGCCCAAGATGCCGAACAGGACGGCGCGATGGCGCATCAGCAGGATCAGGTTCGGATCGTCCAGGGCAACGCCGTACATCGCCTGCAGCCGTGCCGGCCCGAGTACGCCGGCCATCGGAAGCAAATGAATCACGCCGACGACGATCAGCGCCGCGCTCAGCAGATAGTTCATTGGTCCGGAATCTCGGGCTCGACCAGGGTGGCCAACTGCAGCAACGACTCCTGCCAGCCGAGGTAGCACAGGTCGGGAGGAATCACGTCGGGGATGCCTTCCTGGACGATGTTCACGGCGGTGCCGCAAACGACCTTTTTGAGGTCGATTGTGACCTTCATCTCGCCGGGCAGGTTGGGGTCGTCGAACGTGTCGGTGTAGACGATCTTCTCGTGCGGCACGAGCTCGCGGTACTCGCCGCCGAAGGAATGACTGCTGCCGGTAGTGAAATTCGTGAACGACATCCGGAACGTGCCACCGACCCTGGCGTCCATGCTGTGGACGGTGCAGGTGAAACCGTACGGCGGGATCCACTTGGCGATCGCGTGCGCCTCCAGGAAGGCCCGGTAGACCTTCTCGGGGCTCGTTTTCAGGACGCGGTGGAGTTTGATGGTACCTGTTGCCATGGGGAGTCTCCTTCAGGTTGGGGGAGGGTAATCGCATCTAGCGAAAATGTACGCTCTCCGAATTTCCACGGGTGCAACATTTCGATCCAGTCCTCGGTCACGCCGCCAGTCGCAAGCCCGGGCCGACGACGCCGACAAACACCAGCGTGGCCACGATGCCCGCCGCGATCCACGGCCAACCGATCGCGAGAGATTCCTCAGCGAATGCTGACACGTCGGGATTGCGGTGCAAGAGCGGCGCCAGAAACCACAAACCGGCCATGGCGCCAAACCCGGTGGCCGCGTGGATCGGCTCGCCGTCGGTTCAGTCACCGTGGCAGCCATGCGTTACGCTCGCCTCTCGCGCCAGACCATCACCGACAGCGTCGCCGAGATCACGCAGGCGATCGCGCTCGCCCACACCGGCACCATCACGCCGTCAACCGAGATCGGCCAGGCCTGCAGGAAGCGCAGCAGTTGCAGCAGCGCGATCAGCGCAAAGACCACGGAAGCAACTGTGGAAAAAGGTTTCATCGTCTTGCCCTCCCTTTGCGCTGTCGGAACGAATCAAGCCCTGCCCATCCATTTTTGCCAATCCTTGGCCAAGGTCTCGCCCGCCTTTCGATTCCGCTCGATCATTTGCAGCTCGGCAATCGACTGGAATGGTTGGGAGAGCGCCGCCTCGGCCGACTGTCGCATCGGGTCGTCCTGGCGCATCCGACCCGCCCTGACCTCGCGCGCCGTCACCGCCGCGGCCAGCTCCGCGGAAACGTGCGCGCCGATGGTGATTTCCGGCATCAACATCAGGCGATAGTCCTGGTCCCGCACCTGGCGGAACGTCGCCATCTTTTCCGGCGGAACGATCCCGCGTTTCTCCACCATATCCATGATGTCGTGGAACAGCTGCACGAGCGCAGCGTGCTCCGCCTCGCCTTGCACGCTGCGCGCCAGCGCAAGGAACTGTTCGCGCAGCGCGCCAAAATCAAGGTCCCTGCCCGCTTGCGCCTGGGCGACGATGCCGGCGGCGAACTCAGCAACAAGCGACATCTGATTGCTCCGGAAAGGTCGGCGAAAACGCGACTTTAGCAGCAGCCTGCCTGGCTATGCGCGTGGCTGGACCACGACCAGGGTGACGGTGGCCTGCACGCCGGCATCATGGGCCGCGTACCTCGAGGCCTAATCCGGCGTGCATTGCCTTCGGCAGCTCCGCCGCCAATTGCTGATCGACCCAGTTCGAGAACAGATCACTGAAGCCGCCCTTCGCCGTTTCCCACCACTGACGAGTGCCCGGCGCGCGCAGCGCCGACATCGCCGAGCGCTCGAAGCCATGGGTCAGCTCCGGATCGATCGCGCCCAGATGGCGTTGCACGACCACCGTCTCGACCCGGCGGAACGCCATCATCATCAGGAAACCAAACCTGACCCGTTCGGCGGCGGTGAGGGCGTCCAGCCCCGCCTGCGCCTTGATGAACAGGGGCGCGACGTCGGCGTGGGTGGCGAAGATCTCCATGTTCGAGCCCATCAGCGTGCTGACCGCCAGGAAGGTGGACGACTTCATCGCCGACGTGTTCTGGCGAAGCTGGATGGCGAGGTAAACCAGCGTAATGCCTACCAACACGGCGCCAACGACCTGGCCGATCGCTCCGATCGCGTCCCAGTTCACGAGGGTGACTCCCCGGGTTGCGGGCCGTCGTAGCCCTCGATGATCAGGAACTCGCCGACCGCGACCGGCTGCCGGAGCCGGATCGCGTCCTGGTAGGAGGCGGACCGATAGCATTCGAGCGCCGCCGCGTAGCTCGGGAATTCGACGACCACGTTGCGCTGGCGGTTCGTGCCTTCGGCCGACTCGGAGGTTCCGCCGCGGACGACGAAGCGGGCGCCGTACTCGGCCAGCGGCGCGGCATTGGCCGCCACATACCGGCGGTACTGCGCCATGTCGGTCACGTCGAAGCGGGCGATCCAGTAGCCTTTTGGCATGGGCTTCTCCGTGGGCTCAGGGTTTGGCCGCGAGCGCCGGCTGTTCCTGCTCGCGGAACTTCGCCTCGACCAGCGGCGCGAACACGGCGGTGAAGCGCCGGGCTTCGGATTCGGACATGTGCGACCACTCCGGCAAATAGTACCCCTGCATCTGTGGATAATCCTCGAAGTGGATCCCGACCGCGCCGGTGCGTTGCAAGAGCACGTCCCAGGTCCCGGCGCGCGGGAATACCTTCTGCTCGAAAGCGTAGTACTCGCCGGCGCTGGGCATGCGCACGAACACGATCCGCACGCCGCGCGCCTTCAACGTCGCCACCGCTTTCACCGCCCGGGCAATCTGTTCGTCGATCAGTTTCTGCAGTTTTGCCGGCGTGTCCATGTTCGGCGGCGGCGGCGAATGGAATTCCTCGGCCCAGATGCTGCGGCACAGATCGCGGTAGGCGATGTCGGTTTCGACCTTGCTCCACATATGGGTATTTCGGTCCGCCTCCTGCACCATCAATTTGCGCACCCGCGAGGACTTGTGCATGCCCGGCCGCAGCGGCCAGTCCTGCCGACGCACCACGGTCGGCAGCGCGAAATCGGAATCGTAGAAAGCGAAGTACGGTTCGACCAGATGTCGCGCCAGCCAGGTGCCGATGCGTTGCGAGGGGCCTTCCTTGTGGAAATAGGGAATGGCTGAGCCGCGGTAGGCGAAGCCGGAAAAGAACAGGTCCGGCGCGACGCCGACCAGCAGGCGGCCGGTGAATTTCGGCTCGGCGGCGAGGTCTTCGAGCATCACGTTGCCGGAGGTGCCTTCCAGCGCCAGCTGGATTGGACGATCGCCGGTGACCTGTTCCCAGACCGGCAACTGGGAATCGAACAGCACGCGCGAGGAGCCGATCAGCACGGTCTTGCCGCCTTCACCCTCGTCGATGCGCCGGCGCTGCAGCGCCCAGGCGTCGTTGCCGTTGTGGTAGCCCGGCACCGCGTCGAACGCGCGCCAGTAAGTCTCCCAGCCCGCCATCAATACGACGAACAAAACGGCGGCGCCCAGCAGGATCGGACCCCAGGGCTTGTCCGGGACGTCGCGCTCCGGCACCGGCTGCGCGACGCCGGGGCGATCGGCCGCGGTCAGGCGCACGAAGCCCGGGCGCACGACGGAATCAGAACTGGCGGCTTCAGAATTGGCGGCTTCAAAACTGGAAGTAGATGAAGGCATTGCCCGCTCCTTGCGCGATCACGATCGCGAACGCCATCAATCCCCACGCACCGGCCAGCACCACCGCCGGCACCCGCGCGATCGCCGACTCCAGCGTGCGCTCGCGCATCTGCCAGTGCGCGAACACCAGGCCGATGATGATTGCCGCAGTGAACACGAGATCCACCGTCGGCAGGATCGGCTTGGCATCGCCGTGCGCGCCAAACATGCCGCCGAGTACCGTCCAGGCTTTCTCGAAACTGTGCGCGCGGAAAAACACCCAGGTGATGTTCACCAACGCGTAGGTGAGCAGCGCCAGCCCGAACAGCGCCAGCGGCCCGGGCCGGTAAGCAGCGAAGCGCGTGCGCAGCAATCGCTCGACCGACAGGTAGACGCCGTGCAAGCCGCCCCAGACCACGAAGGTCCAGCTGGCGCCATGCCAGAGGCCGCCGAGCAGCATCGTCGCCATCAACGCGAAGTAAGTACGGGCGACGCCATGGCGATTGCCGCCGAGCGGGATGTACAGGTAATCGCGCAGCCACGACGACAGGGTGATGTGCCAGCGCCGCCAGAAATCGGAAAAGCCGATCGCCGCGTACGGGAAGCGGAAGTTGTCCGGCATCGCGAAACCCAGGCACAAGGCCGCGCCGATCGCGGTGGTCGAGTAGCCGGCGAAGTCGCAAAAGATCTGGCCGCTGAAGGCCAGCGTCGCCATCCAGGAATCGAGCATGCCGGACGGATCGCCGCCGTCGTAGACCGATTCTGCGGCCTTGGCCAGGAAGCCGTCGGCGAGCACGACCTTCTGGAACAGGCCGAGCGTCATCAAGGCCAGGCCGAAGCGCAGCATGTTGGCACTGGCTTTGCGCGGCTCGGCGAACTGCGGCACCAGCTCGGTCGGGCGCATGATCGGACCGGCGACCAGATGCGGGAAGAAGGTCACGAACAACGCGTAATCGAGGAAATTGGTCGCGGGTTTCGCGCGCCGCAGGTACACATCCAGCGTGTAGGACATGGTCGCGAAGGTGTAGAAGGAAATGCCGACCGGCAGCACGATGTCGAAACTCGGCGGCACGTAGTGCACGCCAACGCCGGCCATCAGCGCGCTGAAGTTCGTCAGCAGGAAGGTGCCGTACTTGAAATAGGCGAGCATGCCGAGGTTGGCGACGACCGAAAGCAACATCCAGGCGCGCCGCGTCGCCGGTGCTTCGGCATTGACCAACTTCTTCGCCGCCCACCAGTCGACCACGGTGGAAATCCACAGCAGCAGGATGAACGGCGGGTTCCAAGCCGCGTAAAACAGGTAGCTGGCGACCAGCAGGTTGACCTTCTTCGTGGTCCAGCGCAGCGGCAGCGAATGGATCGCCAGCACGCACAGGAAAAACACCACGAAGGTGAGCGAATTGAAGACCATCGGCCGCCCTCCCCGGACGGATGCCGGGAAGTGCCGGCAGGCGACAGCGTAACCCAACGGGTGCATCATGGCGGGGCCCATACCCCCCGCGATCGGGCCAGATTGCCGGACGCCGGAAAGCCGTCCGGAGTCGTTCCCAGGGATGGTTCACCTGCCCTCGAAGGAGACTGCCATGTCCAGATTGAAACTCACGCTCGCCAGCCTGACCGCCGCGCTCGGCGCCGCCCTGTCCCTGCCCGTCGCCGGCGACATGCCGATGCAGCATTCCGGCCCGATGGCCGTGATGCCGTCGGCCGCCGATGCAAAACTGATCGAAAGCGCGATGCAAGCCGCGCCGGCCAAGGTGTCGGCGAACGCGGCGGTCGTCGCGATCGAGGCCGATGGCAGCATGCGCACCGTGCGCGCCGGCAGCAACGGCTTCACCTGCATGGCCGACAACCCCGCCACGCCCGGCCCGGACCCGATGTGCATGGACGCGTCGGCGATGGAGTGGGCCGGTGCGTGGATCGCGCACAAGGCGCCGCCGGCCGGCAAGATCGGCTTCATGTACATGCTCAGCGGCGGCACCGACGCCAGCAACACCGATCCCTACGCGGTCGTGCCGACCGCCGACAACCACTGGATCCAGACCGGACCGCACGTGATGATCGTTGGCGCCGAGCCGTCGTTCTACGACATGTATCCCAAGAGCGCCACGCCGGATACGTCGGTGCCCTACGTGATGTGGGCGGGGACGCCGTACCAGCACCTGATGATCCCCATCAAGTAAGGCGCCAGTCAGGGCGAGAAGTCGCCCAAGGATAGCAAACGACACCTGCCGCCCAACTCTTCTCTGGCCACGCGAAACAACTCATCGTGCGCGACGATAACGCGCCTTCGGTTCGTTCACTGCCTTGCCGACCTGCAAGCGCAGGTGCGTGCGCAGCCACTCGGCGAAGTCGGTTTCGGACAGCGAGCCGGCGGCCAAGGCGAGCATCCTCAGGCACATTTCGTCGAGGCTGGCGTCGAGGCGAGCGTCATTGAGCGCGAGAAAAACGTAGTAGCAGATATGCGCCGTAGGCTTGTTGCCGTCGACGAAGGGATGGTTGCGGGCCAGGTCGAAGGCGAGGCAGGCGGCCAACGCGGCCAGATCCGGAGGCGGATCACCGTAGGCGAACAGCTGTTGCGGACGTGCGAGCGCCGACTCCAGCAGGGCTTCGTCGCGTACGCCGGAACTGCCGCCGTGCTCAGACAATTGCCGCTCGTGGATGGCCAGCGCGAGGCGGCGATCGATCCAGAGAATCATTTCATTGCGCCAACTTACGCAGCAGGTCGCGGTCCCTGCGCATGATCTCTTCGGCCACTTCCATTTGCGCGGCGAAGACCGGGTCGTAGGTGGTCAGGCGGATGCCGTCCGGGGTTTCCAGCGCGTAGACCTCATCGCCTTTTTCCACGCGCAGGCGGGCCAGCAGTTCCTTGGGCAGGATGACGCCGGCGGAATTGCCGATGGCAGTGATTTTCAGTTTCATGGCGGTCTCCGTGTTATAACATTTATTATAACTACCGTCAGCCTGATGGCAAGTGGCGCCAACAAAAAGCCCGCCTTTCGGCGGGCTTTTCGTGATCCCGAAACCGCCGGGATTACTTGATCTTGCCTTCCTTGTACGCCACGTGCTTGCGCACAACTGGATCGTACTTGAGCATTTCCATCTTGTTCGGCGTGGTCTTCTTGTTCTTGTCGGTCGTGTAGAAGTGACCGGTGCCGGCCGTGGAGATCATGCGGATCTTGTCGCGCTTGGATGCCATGGTGATTTCTCCTTAGACCTTTTCGCCGCGGGCGCGCATTTCGGCCAGGACGGAGTCGATGCCGTTCTTGTCGATGGTGCGCAGGGCGTGGGCGGAAACGCGCAATTTGATCCAGCGATTCTCCGAAGCGACCCAGAAGCGGCGCTCGTGAAGGTTCGGAAGAAAGCGGCGGCGGGTGTGGTTGTTGGCGTGCGAGACGTTGTTGCCGCTCTGCACGCGCTTGCCGGAAACTTGGCAAACTCGGCTCATTGCGCGTACCTCTGATCTAAGTGTTTTCGCCCATAGCCCGGGTGAATTCGGCCTCGCTGCCAGTTGCGGACAGCTTCGAAAGTCGCAGCGAGCCGGTGATTATGCATGGAGTTCCGACCCGGATCAAGGACTTAGGGCTAATGGCTGGCCCGATTTCGGTGCCAGCCACGGTGCTTGATGTCCAGATACAGGCTGTACACGGCGGTAAACGACGGGAACAGGTTGCCCAGTACGCCGACCGAATCCTGCTTGGACGAGAACAGGAAGTAGCTCAGCGTCATCAGGCTGCCGACCACGCTCATGTACCAGAACGCGCGCGGGATTACCGGCTTGCCGGCGCGCTTGGAGGCCACGAACTGCACCAGCCAGCGGCCGCCGAACATCAGGGTGCCGACATAACCGATGAGCTTCCACGGCGTGATGTGCAGGCCGGTCCAGGCCAGCCAGAGGATCTGTTCGTTCATGCCCGAATGCATCTCACTCGATCTCGTTGATGGCAGTGACCTTGCTGCGGGCGATCAGCCAGGCGACGCCGCGCAGGTCCTTGAGCCCGACCCAGGCGCGGCCGAGGTTGTTGTATTTGGACACGCCGGCCGAACGCTGGCGGTGATTGACCGGCACGCTCACTGATTGCCAGCCGGCGCGCTTGACTAGGGCTGGCAGATAACGGTGCATGTGGTCGAAGTAGGGCAGGTCCAGGAATACCGACCGTTCGAACAATTTGATGCCGCAGCCAGTGTCCGGGGTTTCGTCGCGCAGCAGTCGTGAACGGATCGCGTTGGCGATCTTTGAGGCCCAGCGCTTGGAACCGCTGTCTTGGCGATGGACCCGCCAGCCCGCGAACAATTTCACTTCCGATGCCGCTGCATCGCGCGCCGCCAGCAATTTCGGGATATCGGCCGGATCGTTCTGGCCATCGCCGTCGAGCGTGGCGATCCATTCGCCGCGTGCGACTTTGATCCCGGTGCGGATCGCCGTGCTCTGGCCACTCTGTTTCGCGTGGGCGAACACCCGCAGTTCCGGCGTGCTCGTTTTCAGCGTCTTCAGCACGGCCAGCGAATCGTCCCTGGAACAATCGTCGACGTAGACGATTTCGAAGTCGATCCTGCCGCGCAGCGCGGAAACGATCTCGCCGACCAGCGGCGCGACGTTATCGCGCTCGTTGAACACCGGCACGACCACTGATAACGCGATGCTCATTCGCCTTCCCGTTTCCCGCCGCGCAAGCGTTCCAGGATGCCGTCGAGCGTGTCCAGGCCGTGGTAGGCGATCACCAGTTTTCCGCGCCCGGCACGACCCGGCTGCACGCTGACTTTCGCACCGAGTTGATCGGACAACTCGCGCTCAAGCGCGGCGATGTCGGCGTCGGCGCGCTTGATGGGTTTCGCGGTTTTTTTCGTGGGTAGCTTGCCTTGCGTGAGTTGCTGGGCACGGCGTTCGACTTCACGCACCGACCAGCCATTCTCGGCCGCTTCCATCGCCAGTGCGGTTGCCGCCGCCGGCGCCAGGGTCAGCAAGGCGCGGGCGTGGCCCATCTCCAGCTTGCGATCTTCGAGCAGCTTGCGGATCGGTTCGGGCAGTTCCAGTAGGCGCAACAAATTCGACACGGCGGCGCGCGAGCGGCCGACCGCTTCGGCGGCCTGCTGGTGGGTCAGCGAGAATTCGTCGATCAGGCGCGACAACGAGACCGCTTCTTCGAGCGGATTGAGGTCTTCGCGCTGGATGTTCTCGATCAGCGCCATCGCCACTACGGCACGGTCGTCGACTTCGCGCACGACTGCAGGGATTTCCGCCAGGCCGGCCTGTTGCGCAGCGCGCCAACGGCGCTCGCCTGCGATGATTTCGTAACGACCCTTGCCGATCTCACGGACGATGATCGGTTGGATCACACCCTGCATGCGGATCGAATCGGCGAGCTCGGCCAGGCGCTCGCTGTCCATGCCGGTACGCGGTTGGTACTTGCCAGCCTGCAACAAGCCGACGGCGAGCTGGCGCAGGACGTCGCCGGGGGCTTCCTCTGGCGCAGCCGCGGACTTGCCGCCGAGCAAGGCCTCGAGCCCGCGGCCCAGTCCGCGCTTCTTGATCGCCATTACTTCGTCTCCTGGTGTTGCTTCTCGCGCCGGATGATCTCGCCGGCGAGGCCGAGGTAGGCGATGCCGCCGCGCGAGGATTTGTCGTAGCCGACGATGCTGCGGCCGTGGCTGGGCGCCTCGGCCAGGCGGACGTTGCGCGGAATGATCGAGCGGAACACCAGATCGCCGAAATGCTGGGTGAGTTCGGCGGACACGGCATTGGCCAGGTTGTTGCGCACGTCGAACATGGTGCGGACCACGCCGAAGATTTCCAGGCGCGGGTTGAGTTTTTGCTTGAGCGCTTCAATCGTGTCGATCAGCGCGCTCAGGCCTTCGAGCGCGTAGTACTCGCACTGCATCGGCACGATCACGCCATCGGCGGCGGCGAGTGCGTTCAAGGTGAGCAACGACAGCGATGGCGGGCAGTCGATCAGGATGTAGTCGTAGTTCTTGTCCAGCGTGGCCAGCGCGGCCTTGAGCTTGCCCTCGCGGCCGGAGACATCCATCAACTGGATTTCGACGGCAGTCAAATCGCCGTTGCCGGGCAACAGATCGTAACCTTCGGCGGCGGCGACGATGGCGGCGCGCGGCGTACATTCGCCAAGCAGCACCTCGGTGACGGAATTTTCCAACTCGCGCTTGTCCACGCCCGAACCCATGGTCGCGTTGCCCTGGGGATCGATGTCGACCAGCAGCACTTTGCGCGGCGCCTGCGCCAGCGCGGCGGCGAGGTTGACGGCGGTGGTGGTTTTGCCCACGCCGCCTTTCTGGTTGGCGAAAGCGATGATCCGGGTCATGCGGGAATCCTGGCTCGGGCACGCCCGACGCGCCGCGTCGGGCGGACGGGACGGCAATTATGCCGTGTCGGCCGCGTCCCGGGTGACCACGATCAGGTGTCGTTCCGCGGCCAGGCCCGGAATCGTGAGCCGATGCACCCCGGCCAGCGACCAGCCCGGCGGCAGATCGGCGATTTCCTCATCGGGACGAGTGCCCTTGAGCGCCAGCAGTCGTCCGCCCGGCACCAGCAAATGGCCGCCGACGGCAACAATGCCGGCCAGGCGATCCAGGGCGCGCGCGGTGATCGTCTGGTACGCGCCCGGTTCGGCCACGGTCTCGGCCCGGGATTCGATGACCCGGGCATTGCTTAGGCCGAGGTTGCGCACGGCC
>JANYBA010000256.1 GCA_025360985.1 Gammaproteobacteria bacterium
CCGCTGGCGATGGTCAATGCCGCCGAACTCGCCGCGATCAACCGGGCGATCGCCGGCGGCGGCCTGGTTCGCGCCGACGGCCAGGCGCAATCGACGCCGCTGGCCGAAGCCCTGATCACCCGCGACCGCAAGACCGTCTACCGCATCGACGACGGCATCCCGGTGTTGTTGGCCGACGAAGCCCTGGCCACCGCCGCGGTCGCCGATTTCCCGCCTTGAATACCGCTGCCCCGACCGCTCCGGATGCGGCGGCCGTCGCCGCCGACGTCGCCCGCGCGCTGACCGAGGACCTCGGCAGCGGCGACGTCACCGCCGCCCTGCTGCCCGATGTGCCGGAACACGGTTACGTGGTCGCCAGGGAATCGGCGGTGATCGCCGGGCGGCCGTGGTTCGACGCCTGTTTTCACGCGCTCGATCCGGCCGTGCGCATCGACTGGCGCGTCGACGAAGGCGATCGCGTCGCCGCCGACACCGTGATCTGCACACTGGCGGGCCGTTCGCGCGCGCTTGTCAGCGGCGAGCGTTGCGCCTTGAATTTCCTGCAGACGCTGTCGGCTACCGCGACCCGGACATCCGACTATGTATCAGCGTTGGCGGGAACGAATACGCGCGTGCTCGATACCCGCAAGACCCTGCCGGGACTGCGGCTGGCGCAGAAATACGCGGTGCGCGTCGGCGGCGGCGTCAACCACCGGATCGGCCTGTTCGATGCGGTGATGCTCAAGGAAAACCACATCCACGCGGCCGGCTCGATCGCGGCCGCGGCGGCGCAGGCGAAAACGCGGTTTCCGGATTTGCCGCTGATCATCGAAGTCGAAAACCTGGACGAACTCGAGCAGGCGCTGGCGACCGGTTGCGACCGCATCCTGGTCGACGACTTTTCCCTCGACGACTTGCGCGAAGCGGTGCGCCGCGCCAATGGCCGGACAGCGCTGGAAGTCTCGGGCGGGGTGGAACTGCCGCGCTTGCGCGAAATCGCCGCGACCGGCGTCGACTTCGTATCGGTCGGCGCGCTGACCAAGCACGTCCGCGCCGCGGACTTTTCGATGCGCCTGGGCGCGCCGCCGGGTTAAATCGACAACGTAAGATCGACTACTTCTTGGTGAGCAGCACCAGGATCACCGCGACCGCAGCGATCGTCAGCAGGATCGCGGCCCACATCTGCATCTTCACGACGACGCTGACCGGCGCGGCCGCCGGCTTGGCCGGCGCCGGCGCTGCCATCTCCATGCCCGGCGCGACCATGATGAAGCGCACCGCGTCCAGGCGCAGTTCGTCGCCGGCGTTGAGGAAGCCGTGCTGCACGCGCTTGTTGTTGATGTAGGTGCCGTTCGAGGAACCCAGGTCTTCCACCGACAGTCCGTCCTGGGTCGGCTTGACCAAGGCGTGCCGACGGGAGATTTCGTCGGCGGCGACCGAGATGTCGCATTCCACCGCGCGGCCGATCACGGTCGGACCGGTGACCGGATAGACCTTGCCGAACACCGCGCCGGAAACACCGCGCAACAGGAACTTGGGGATCGCCATGCGCACGCGGGTGGCGCCGTTGTCTTCGTCCCCGCCAGCGTCCAGGCCGGCTGCTGGCGACGACGAGCGCGCGACCTCGACCACGGCGTACTTGGCGACGACAGGTCCGAAACCGAGCGTGTCGCCGGGGCGCAGGGCCATGATGTCGGTGACCGGCTTGCCGTTGACGCTGGCCGGGCCGCTGCCGGCCGGCACCTGAAGATTGGCGCCGGTGGCGGTCACGTGGATGGTGCAATGCACCGGCTGGATGCCCGGCTGGGTCAACACGACCGCGCCGTCGGGATCGGAGCCGATGCTGTTGACGCCCGGGCTCAGCCAGACCTGGCTATGTTCGCCGTTGGGAAACACCAGTTTCATCGTTGCTCTCCCCCGAGAGGCAGCGGCCAGGCGACCGTACGCCGCATCTTAGCAGCCGGCCCACGGGTTCCAGCTGAATCGGCGCGCCCGACCCTCTTCACTTCACTACCCGGAGGTGGCCGCCCTTGCGCGGACCATCGTCCGGTGCCGGCGTCGGACCGCCCGCGGGCGGTCCGTTGG
>JANYBA010000257.1 GCA_025360985.1 Gammaproteobacteria bacterium
AAATCGATGTCCGGCTTACCAGCGACCTGGCTGCGGAAACCGAGTTCAGCGTATTCGGGCATGGCCCGGATGCCGGAACGGCCCTCGCGCAGCGAATTCGCAACGCTGTTGCGGTCGTTGCCGAGGCAGGACACCAGACCAAGACCAGTGATAACGACGCGTTTCATGGCGCGACCCTCATGCAGGGTTCAAAGCGAATCGGTGGAAGTGAACAGCCCAACCCGAAGGTCGGTGGCAGTGTAGATCTCGCGACGGTCGACCAGCATCCTGGCGTCGGCGATGGCCACGACCAGCTTGCGTTCGACCACGCGCTTGAGGTCAACGACATACTCGACCCGTTTCGCGGTCGGCAAAACCTGGCCGGCGAATTTCACTTCGCCAACGCCGAGTGCGCGACCTCGGCCGGGATTGCCTTTCCAGCACAGGAAGAACCCGACCAGCTGCCACATGGCATCCAGCCCCAGGCAACCGGGCATGACCGGATCGCCTTCGAAGTGGCAGCCGAAAAACCACAGGTCCGGCCGGATATCGAGTTCAGCGCGGATATGGCCTTTGCCATGAACCCCGCCCTCGTCGCTGATCGAGGTAATGCGATCCATCATCAGCATATTCGGCAGTGGCAGCCGGCCGTTGCTCGGGCCGAACATTTCGCCATGGCCGCAGGCGATCAGCTGCTCGCGCGTGAAAGAAGATTGCATGTCGCTCCCGGTCGCTGCGGTGCCAAGCGGACAGCATACAACAGCGTTAGCGTCAGGCTTTGACCCGTTCGCGCCCTACGCTTGCGTATGCTCACGGGTTCAGGCGAACAACGCGAAAACCTCGTCGCGGCTCAGGTTCCGGCTTTCGCTGTCGCGCCGGGCCCGGTATTCGAAGCTGCCAGCGGCCAGGCCGCGCTCGGATACCACCACGCGGTGCGGGATGCCGATCAATTCCATGTCCGCGAACATGCCGCCGGGGCGAAGGCCGCGGTCGTCGAGACAGGTTTCGATGCCGCGTGCTTGCAACTCGTCGTACAAGGCATTGGCGGCAGCACTCACGGCAGCGTCGTTCTTCGGGTTGATCACGCAGACGGCGACCTGCCAGGGCGCCATTGGCTCCGGCCAGCAAATGCCGTTGGCGTCGAAGTTCTGTTCGATCGCGGCGGCCACAATCCGGCTCACGCCGATGCCGTAGCAACCCATGAACATCACCTGCGCCTTGCCGTCCTGGTCGAGCACGGTCGCGGCCATGGCCTCGGCGTATTTCTGGCCGAGCTGGAAGACGTGGCCGACCTCGATGCCGCGGGCGATACGCAGCGTTCCCTGGCCATCGGGCGAAGCATCGCCGTCGACGACGTTGCGGATGTCGGCGACGAGGTCGGGCTCGGGCAGGTCGCGGCCCCAGTTGACGCCGGCGAGGTGGAAACCTTTTTCGTTGGCGCCGACGACGAAATCGTGCATCGCCGCCACCGTGCGGTCGGCGACGACGTGGATCTGGCGCGCGGGCTTCACTGGCCCGAGGAAGCTCGGCTCGCTGCCCAGCGACTCGGCGATCTCGGCTTCGGTGGCCAGGCGGTAGCCGGACATGCCGGCGAGCTTGGCCAGCTTGACCTCGTTGACGGCGTGGTCGCCGCTCACCAGCGCCAGCACGAAACCTTGCTCGCCGATCAATGCCACCGACTTCACCGTGCGCTCGAGCCCGATCGCCATCAGCTTGGCCACTTCCTCGCAGGTCCGTTGCCAGGGCGTGTCGACCTTGCGCATCGCCTCCGACGCGGCCGCGCGCGGGCCGGGCGCCGCCGCCTCGGCCATTTCGACATTGGCGGCGTAGTCCGAGCCATCGGAGAAGGCGATGGCGTCTTCGCCGGAGTCTGCCAGCACGTGGAATTCCTGCGAGGCGTCGCCGCCGATCGCGCCGCTGTCGGCGCGCACGGCCCGGAAACGCAAGCCCAGGCGCTCGAAGATGCGCGTATAGGCCGCGTGCATGTTGCGGTACTCGTCTTCCATCGACTCCGGCGTGAGATGGAACGAATACGCGTCCTTCATCAGGAACTCGCGCGCGCGCATCACGCCGAAGCGCGGCCGGATCTCGTCGCGGAACTTGGTCTGGATCTGGTAGAAATTCAGCGGCAGCTGTTTGTAGCTCTTGAGCTCGTTGCGGGCGAAGTCGGTGATCACTTCCTCGGCGGTCGGCGCGTAGCAGAACTCGCCGTCCTTGCGGTCCTTGATCTTGAGCAGCTGGCCGCCGAATTTCTGCCAGCGCCCGGTTTCTTCCCACAGCTCGCGCGGCTGGATGGTCGGCATCAGCACTTCAATGGCGCCGGCGCGGTTCATTTCCTCGCGGACCACGGCCTCGACCTTCTGCAGCACGCGCAGCCCCAGCGGCGACCAGGTATACAGGCCGGCGGCGAGCTTGCGGACCATGCCGGCGCGCAGCATCAGCTGGTGGCTGACGATTTCGGCGTCGGCGGGCGTTTCCTTGGCGGTGGCGAGGTGGAAGCGGGAAAGGCGCATGGCGCGGTCTGCTGGCGGAAAGACCGCCATTGTAACAACCGCCCGCGCAAGCACCGCCCGGCTAGTGCCCGGAGGCGGCCGGCGTCGAAGTCGATTGCGCCGGCGCCATCGGGATGACGTTGACGTCCTCGCGCATCTTCACGCGCTCGTATTTGCGGCCCTTGGGCGGCTCGCTGGTCAAATGCAGCACGCCTTCGGCATTGCGCCAGCGGTACAGCACCGGCTCGGCGGCCTTCTCGACCTTTTGGACGCGGGCCTGGAACTGGGCCTCGGTCTCGTAGCCCGGGTGGCCCAGGACCCACCAGCCGATGCCGCCACCGAACAGGATGCCGGCGATGATGGCGTGGATGGCGCGCATGGCAGTTCCTCGTGAAGGATTCGGCATTTTAGCGGTTTCGCGCTGGCAAGCGCAGCGCCAGCGGCTACACTGCGGCCATGGAACCGCTCCGCGCCCCGCCCAAAAACCGGCACATCTACCTGCTGCCGAACCTGCTGACGACCTGTGGCATGTTCGCCGGTTTCTACGCGATCCTGGCCGCCGCCAGCGGCCGCTTCGAGCATGCCTGCGTGGCGGTGTTCGTGGCCGGCCTGTTCGACGGCATCGATGGCCGGGTCGCGCGCCTGACCGGCACCAGCAGCGAATTCGGCGTCCAGTACGACTCGCTCGCCGACCTGGTGAGCTTCGGCATGGCGCCAGCCCTGGTCATGTACCACTGGGCCCTGTTCGCGTTGAAGGCGGATGGCGTGCTGCCGGGCAAGATCGGCTGGGCGGCGGCCTTCCTTTACATGGCCTGCGCCGCCCTGCGCCTGGCCCGGTTCAATACCCAGGTCGCCGTGGTCGACAAGCGCTGGTTCATCGGCTTGAACAGCCCGTCTTCGGCGGCGCTGATGGCGTCCTTCGTCTGGACCATGAGCGATAAAGACTACAGCGGCGCCCAGATGCGCTACGCCGCGGTCGCCTTGTCCGTGGTCTGCGGCCTGCTGATGGTGAGTCGGATCCGTTACCCGAGTTTCAAGGGCGGTATCAAGGCCGATACTCCGGAAGGTCCGCGCAGCGAACGCGTGCCGTTCTGGGCGATGCTGCTGGTGGTCGGCTTCCTGATCGCCCTGACCATCGATCCGCCGCGCGTATTGCTGTTCGTGGCGGTGTCCTACGCGGTCTCGGGCCCCGGGCTGTGGGCCTGGAACCGGCTGCGGCGCAAGCCGGCGACCTGACCATGCCCTGGTCGGTCGAACAGGCCGGGATGCTTGAGGCGATGGGCTTCACGCCGTTTGTTCTTCCGGGCGCGGTCCGGGTCGCACCGGCAGCGAACGCCGCGTCCGATCGGCTGGCGCTGGCCCTGCATCACGCCGCCCGCGGCCGCGATCTGGCCGGCCTCGGCGCCGACCTCGAGGCCCTGCGCCGGGACCCACGCGCCAAACGCATGCTCTGGCCGCAGCTCCGGGCCCTGCGCC
>JANYBA010000280.1 GCA_025360985.1 Gammaproteobacteria bacterium
CCATCGAGCGCGAGCGCGTCTATGCGCAGGCGTGGTTCCGCGCCGACACCACCAGCTCGGTCCAGAAGATCACCGTGCCGGCGGACTTCGAGGGCAACGGCTACGTGAACGTGCAGTTCCTGCGCGACCCGGCCTCCGACGAAGTGTTCATGAGCCCGCTGTCCTATGGCGTCGCGCCGTTCAAGGTCGACCGCAGCGCGCGCACCCAGCCGCTGTCGATCACGCTGCCGAAGACGGTGCGCCCGGGCGCGCCGAGCGACGTGGACATCAAGACCACGGGCAAAGCGCGGGTGCTGGTATTCGCGGTCGACGAAGGAATCCTCCAGGTTGCCCGCTATCGCCTCGGCGATCCACTCGACCACTTCTTCGCGCGCAAGATGCTGGAGGTCGAAACCGCGCAGATCCTAGACCTGGTGCTGCCGGAGTTCAGCCGGCTGATGGCCTTGGCCGCGCCCGGTGGCGACGACAGCGGCGACCTGTCCAAGAACTTGAATCCGTTCAAGCGCAAGGCGGAAAAACCGGCGGTGTGGTGGTCCGGGATTGTTGATGTCGACGGCAGCAAAAAATTGCGCTTCACGCTGCCGGACTACTTCAATGGCCGCGTGCGGGTCAACGCGGTGGTGGTGACCGCCAATCGCATCGGCACCGCCGAAACCGGCTTGACCGTGCGCGGCGACTTCGTCCTGACGCCGACGCTGCCCACGCACGTCGCCCCCGGCGACGAATTCGAGCTGCCGGTTGGCATCGCCAACACCATCGAAGGCGCGAAGTCGCCCAGCGATGTCGTGCTCTCGCTGACCTTGCCTTCTTCGCTGACGCTGGTCGGCGCTGCGCCTGCCGCGGTCCGGGTGGCGCCCGGCGACGAGGCAACGGTGCGCTTCCGCATCAAGGCCGGTTCCGCGCTCGGCGCCGTGCCGGTGGTCATCCGTGCCGTCTCCGGCAAGTACAACGCACGGCGACGGATCGAACTATCGTTGCGGCCCGCGGTGGTGGCGCGCGAAGAATTGCGCGCCGGCCATGCCGGGCAACGCATCGTCCTGGAAAATCTGCGCACGATGTACGAACCGCTGTCCACGCGCCGGCTCGCGGCGTCGGTGTCGCCGTTGGTGGCGATCGATGGATTGTCGGCCTACCTGAGCCACTACCCGCACTACTGCACAGAACAACTGGTCAGCGAGGCAATGCCGGCGCTGGTGTACAGCTCGCACCCCGAACTCGGCCATCCGGTCGAAGGCGGCAATCCGACTGCGGGCATCGTCGACCTCTTGCGTTCGCGGCAGAACAGCGAAGGTGGTATCGGGCTGTGGTCGGCGACGCCGGATGCGGACGACTTCATTACCGACTACGCCGCCCTTTATTTGCTCGAAGCGCGCGAGCGCGGCGTCGCGGTGCCGGACGACTTGCTTGAATCTCTCAACGGCTATCTGGAAACGCTTGCCGCTGACCGCTCGGGGCACGATCTCGACGCGCTGCGGCAACGGGCGCTCGCGGTGTACCTGCTGGTGCGCCAGGGCCGCAACGCCGGCAACCTGCTCAGCGCCGTGCAGGAGCAGCTCGATCGCGACCAGCCGAAAATCTGGCGCGATGACGTGACGGCGTTGTTCCTGGCGGCGAGCTACCAGCGCCTGCAACAGGTTAAGCCGGCGCGCGACCTGGCCCTGCGCGGACTCGCACGCGCCAACGCGGCGCAGACGCCGGAATTCGACTACGAGCATTACTTCGATCCGGCGATCGAACAGGCCTGGACCTTGTATTTGATCGAACGCCATTTCCCGGCGCTCGCGCGGCAACTGAAGCCGTCGGCAATCGAGCGTCTGGTCGAGCCGCTGCACACCAATGAGTACAACACCCTGTCCTCGGCGTTAATCGTCCTCGCGCTCGACGCCCACGCGGCGGCGGTCGGCAATCCCAAGCCGCCGACGCTGCAGGCGTCCGACGCCCAGGGTCCAGCGCGGCAGATCGGCACGACCACCGGCGTAGTCACCGCGGGCGGTTTCCGCGGCACCGACAACCGTGTCTGGGTCACGCCTTCGGACGCAACGCCGGTCTGGTACGTGCTGACGCAGTCGGGCTACGACCGCAACCAGTTGCCGCCAGCGCAATCGCAGGGGTTGGAAGTGCTGCGCGACTATCTCGACAAGGACGGCAAGCCGGTCACGACGCTCACGCTCGGCCAGGAAATCACTGTGCGGCTGCGGCTGCGCGCGCTCGGCGTCAAGGCGCGCGGCGACATCGCCGTGACCGATCTGCTGCCCGGTGGCTTCGAAGCGATTCTGCAGCAAGCCCCGGCGGCGCCGGCCGCCGATACCTCAGGCGACAGCGAAGGCGATGAGGAGGGCGTCGATCAAGCCGCCGACGACAACCGCGCCGCCTCGTCGATGCCGCCGCTGGCCCTTCCCGGCGCGACACTCGAAGTGCAGCACGCTGAAGTGCGCGAAGACCGCGTGGTGTTCTACGCCTGGGTCTCCGACACGGTCACCGAGATCCAGTACAAGGTCCGCGCCAACAATGTCGGTCGCTTCGTGGTGCCGCCGATCCAGGCCGAGTCGATGTACGACCGCCGCGTGCTGGCCCGCGGTCCGGCCGGTGCGGTGCTGACGGTGACCGCGCCGACGCCGTGAACCTGCGCAGTCGACGTTGGCGGTGCATCGCGGCGGTGGTGGCGCTGTGCGCGCTGGCGCTGGTCGCGGTGCGCTTCTGGCCGCGACCGCCGCTCGCCGCCGGACGCCTGTCGTCGGTGGCGGTGGTCGATCGGCACGGCAAGCTGCTGCGCCTGACCCTCGCCGCCGACCAACGTTATCGCTTGTGGACGCCGCTGGCGGACATCTCGCCGACCCTGGTCGAGGCCGTGCTGATGCACGAGGACGCCTGGTTCCGCTGGCATCCGGGCGTCAATCCGTTCAGCGCCGCGCGCGGCGCCTGGTCCACGTACGGCAGCGGCGAGGCGCGTATCGGCGGCTCCACCATCACCATGCAGCTGGCGCGACTGCGCTGGCGGCTCGATACCCGGCGTCCGGTCGGCAAGCTGGTGCAGATGGCGCGCGCCCTCCAGCTCGAGGCGCTTTATTCCAAGCGTGAAATCCTCGAGGCCTACCTCAATGCCGCGCCCTACGGCGGCAATATCGAGGGTGTCGGCGCCGCGAGCGAAATCTATTTTCGCAAATCGGCCAGCGAGCTCACCCTGCCGGAAGCGCTCACCCTGGCGGTGCTGCCGCAGGCCCCGGCGCGACGCGGCCGACTGCGCGAAGACAATCGCGGCGGCTCCTACCTCGGCGCCGGGCTCGAGGCCGCGCGTGCGCGCCTGTATGCGCGCTGGCGCGCCAGGCATGCGCCCGATGCCGCGCGCGACGCCTTGATGCAATTGCCATTGCGCCTGCATTCGCCGCGCGAACTGCCGTTCCGTGCGCCGCACCTGGTCGAGCGCGTTCTGGCCGAACGCGCCCTGCATGCCGATCCGGGCCCGCGCCTGCAGACCACGCTCGACCTGCGCATGCAGGCGATCGCCGAGGAACGGGTGCGCAGCTACCTGCAGCGCGCGCGCCAGCGCGGCCTCGACAATGCCGCCGTGCTGGTGGTCGACACCCGTGACATGGGCGTGCGCGCGTTGGTCGGTTCGGCGAACTATTTCGACGCCGGCATCCACGGCCAGGTCAACGCCAGCCAGGCCAAGCGCTCGCCCGGCTCGACGCTGAAACCCTTCATCTACGCGCTCGCGCTCGACCAGGGCGTCTTGCACCCGGCGACCGTGCTGCGCGACGTGCCGACCGCGTTTGGCCCGTACACGCCGGAGAATTTCGACGGCCGTTTCCTCGGCCCGGTCACCGCCGAAGACGCGCTGGTGCGCAGCCGGAATATTCCCGCCGTGTGGGTGGCCTCGCAACTGACCCAGCCGAGCTTTTACGAATTCCTCAAGCGCGCCGGGGTCTCGCGCATGGCCAGCGAACGCCACTACGGCCTGGCCCTGGTGCTGGGCGGTGGCGAGGCCAGCATGGAGGAACTCGCGCGCCTGTACGCGATGCTCGGCAACGACGGCCGCCTGCGCTCGCTGCGCTGGCGCAGCGACGACCCGCGCGAACTCGGCGCGGCCTTGATCAGCCCCGAAGCCGCCTTCATCACCCGCGACATGCTGCAACACCATCCGCGTCCCGGCGCCGAGTTTTCCGGGGCGGGCGACGGCCTGCCGATCGCGTGGAAGACCGGCACGTCCTGGGGTTTCCGCGACGCCTGGACGGCGGGACTTGTTGGACCCTACGTAATCATCGTGTGGCTGGGCAATTTCGACGGCACGGGCAATCCGGCCCTGGTCGGTGCGGATGCGGCCGCGCCGCTGTTCTTCGAACTGGTGGATGGGCTGCGCGCCGGCGGCGTCGCGCTGCCCGAACCGCCGCGGCAGTGGCCGCTCAACCTCAAGCGCGTCGAAGTCTGCCGCGCCAGCGGCGACCTGCCCAATGCCTGGTGCCCGGAACGCGGGGAGACCTGGTTCATCCCGGGCAAGTCACCGATCCGGATCAGCCGCGTGCACCGCGCCCTCGCGGTGTTGAAGGACAGCGGCCGCGTCGCCTGCGGCGCCTTCGACCCGGCGACGATGCGCATGCAGGTGTTCGAGTACTGGCCCTCGGACCTGGCACGGGTGTTCGCGCAGGCGGGGATCCCGCGCCTGCGGCCGCCACCCGATGGCGCCTGCGCCGAAGGACAGGCCTGGATGGGCAGCGCGCCGGCGATCACTTCGCCCTACCGCGCCACCAGCTATGCCCTGCGCCTCTCGCACCCCGAACAGACCCAGCTCGCGCTGTCGGCTACCGTCGATGCCGACGTGCGTCGCGTGTACTGGTTTGCCGGCGACGCATTCCTCGGCAGCGCGCCGGCCGGCGACGCCCTGGCCTGGCAGCCAACGCGGCCAGGTCTCTACCGACTGTCGGTGGTGGATGACCACGGGCGGCAGGACGCGCGCGAGGTCGAAGTGGGCGTCGAACGCTGACGCTGCGCCACCCTTCTTATTGCACGCGCTTGTAGGGCGTGTACCCGGCCTTGGCCGCGACGTCCGGACCCAGCACGCGCACGCCGCCCGGCGCGAGCGTGACGGTGAGCAGCGCCGAGTGGATCGGCACTGGCGGCGCATCCGGATCGAGCAGGTCGATCATGTCGACATCGTTCATCAGCTTCGAATCCGGCACCAGGACGGTCTCGGTG
>JANYBA010000289.1 GCA_025360985.1 Gammaproteobacteria bacterium
CGAGCCAGTCCATCGCCAGCAGGATAGCGTCGATGGCTTCCTGGGTGCTGCGCTCGCGGTCAGTGTCTTCGACCCGCAGAATGAACTGGCCGCCGCGGCGACGCGCCTCGAGGTAGCAATACAGCGCGGTGCGGGCGCCGCCAATATGCAGGAAGCCGGTCGGGCTGGGGGCAAAACGGGTACGGCAGGTCATGGACCGATTTTACTTCACCGTGATGGTGATCTGCTCAGAATTCACTGGTGGGTTGTGCGGGATGTGGTTGGCGTCGGCAAAAACCAGTTGAAGTGTGTGCTTGCCCGGCGCCAGGGTCAGCACAGTCTCGGTCTGACCCTTGCCGAAGTGCAGGTGGGTCGCGTCCTTGGGCAGCGGCTGGTCCATCGGCGGCAACTGCGAATCAACGATCAGGTGGTGGTGGCCGGTGTTCTCGGCGACCGTGCCTGCCGGTGCCACGCCCATGCCGGTGAGGCCAAAACGCACGGTTATTGGGCCATGAATGGTTTCGCCATTCTTCGGGCTGATGAAATAAACCTTGGCGTCGGCCGGCGCGGCGGTGCGCGGCAAGCCTTGCGCCAGAGCGGTAGCGGCCAGTACCAGCGCCAAAACGCCGACAACAACTTGCGGTATGCGCATGACGGCTTCCTCGAACCCGAAGGGACCGCCAGCATACGCCCTACTGCCAATGCTGCCGAATTTCTCCCGGCGCCCCACGACTGGTAAAATGCCCGCATGCGCACTCTCAGCCTTCGCTTTGCCACCATCGTCCTGGGCCTGTTTGCCCTGCCTGCCTTCGCCCAGACCTCGACCGGACCGGTCATGCCTACTGCGCCGGCTTATCCGCGGGTCGCGCTGGAAACCAGCGCCGGCCGCATCGTCATCGAGCTCTACACGGACAAGGCCCCCAACACGGTCGCCAATTTCCTTTCCTACGTGAAGGACGGCCATTACAACGGCACCGTCTTCCATCGCGTGATCGCTGACCTGCTTATCCAAGGCGGCGCCTTCACCCCCGACATGCAGCAAAAGCCGGAACGCGCGCCGATCGCCAATGAAGCCAACAACGGCCTGTCCAACTTGCGCGGCACGCTTGCTGCGGCCCGCCGCCCCAGCGAGAAGAATTCTGCCACCGCACAGTTCTTCATCAACACGGTCGACAACCGCCAGTTCGACTACAGCAGCGACGCCAGCGCTGATGCATCTGGCTACTGCGTGTTCGGCCGCGTGGTCGAGGGACTGGACGTGATCGACAAGATCCGCACCGTGGCGACCGCCGCGCGTGCGCCATTTGCAGCCAATGTGCCGGTCGCGGCCATCATCGTCGAACGTGCGATCGCCCTCGACGCAACGCCGTGACCACGCTGTTCGTCTCCGACTTGCACCTGGATGCGTCGCGTCCGCAGGTCACGACCTTATTTCGGGATTTTTTGTGCAGTGAAGCGCTTCACGCCGAGGCGCTGTACATCCTCGGCGATCTGTTCGAAGCCTGGGTTGGCGATGACACGGCTGACGAACCCGCGGATGTCGTGCGCGCAGCACTCAAGGCAGTCACTATCGCCGGCGTACCCGTGTTCGTGATGCGCGGCAACCGCGATTTCCTGCTCGGACCGCGCTTCGCCGAAGCTACTGGTGTGCAACTACTGCCGGATCCAGCGGTGATTCTGCTAAACGGTGAACCGACTTTGCTCATGCATGGCGATCTGCTCTGCACCGACGACCTCGCCTATCAGGCCTTTCGCCAGCAAGTGCGTTCACCGGCGTGGCAGGAAAAATTCCTTGCGCAGCAGCTGGCCGCGCGCCTGAGTTTCGCCGAACAGGCCCGCGCCGCGAGCCGTGAGCATCAGCAAGGTATGCAGGTTGACGGCACGCTAGAGACCATCGCCGACGTTTCTCCATCAACGGTACGGCAGCTATTGGAAGGCTACGGCGTCACCCGGTTGATCCATGGCCACACGCATCGGCCGGCTATCCATTCACTCAATCTGAACGACGGTCGTGGCCAGCGGATCGTGCTCGGCGACTGGTACACGCAGGGCTCGGTGCTGCGCGCGAGCG
The DNA here is from genome assembly GCA_025360985.1 of Gammaproteobacteria bacterium. GTDB lineage: Bacteria > Pseudomonadota > Gammaproteobacteria > Xanthomonadales > Xanthomonadaceae > Arenimonas. The sequence continues at coordinate 2,051 of JANYBA010000289.1, forward strand.
CGGATGGCTTCGAGCTCGCGGCACTTCTGTAGGAGCGATGGAAATCGCGACCGAATCGCGCGTAGGTCGCGATTCCCATCGCTCCTACAACAGCATCAATGATATCGGCTCGCATCGTAACCACCGACCTCGAACGACAGTGAAGTTACCAAGCCGCTTCCTTTGGGCAACACGATGCGTAGCTTCTTGGCATTTTTCACTGCGGCGACGAATCCAGTTTCGTCCTCGATAAACAGCGCCGGGCCTTTGCCGGAATCAGCTTGCTTACCCGAAAATCGATGCGCTTCGCCGTCGTCGAAGGCAATGGTCATCGCGCACGGCTGACCGCATTTGAATCGCGACTGCGCCAGCAAAAGATAAGCACTGCGACCCCAGGACGGATGGTCGCGCAAGACCAACTCCGCGTCCGCCACCGGCGCGATATCGCCTTCTTCCACCGGAACGGTGTGGCTGTAAATCGCGGCCGAGTGTTGCACGCCTTCCTTCAGGGTCACGCCTTGATACGTCCACAGACCGTGCAAGCGATTCGCTTCTGCGGCGGCCTGTTGCTCGGCGATACGCGCAGGATCGACGACCGGTGGCGCCTTGGGCGCACCAGTTGTCGTGGTGTCATCTTCAGCCGACGAACATGCCGAAAACACCAGGCAGGCAAGCAGCAGAAATCGTTTGCTCATCGTTTGCTCCCGGGAGTCGGCGCCAGAGCCGCCAACATCGCCATTTCACTGTCGGAAAAACCGGCCTCGGCGCGCGCCGGAAAATTGAACGGGCCGCGGATCGATGCTTTGGCGGTATCGCGGATCAGGTCGATAAACGTCGCCTCAGGCTCACGCCCTTCGCGCTGGCAACACCAAGCGAACCAGTGGCTGCCAATGGCGACGTGGCGGATTTCCTCGCACAGGATCACGGCCAGGATGTCTGCGGAGGCATTATCGCCGAGATTGCGTAACCTCGCGATCATGCCCGGCGTCACATCCAGGCCGCGCGCTTCAAGTACGCGCGGAACCAACGCCATTCGCGCCAAGCAGGAATCGGCGGTCTTTTCAGCCATTTCCCATAGGCCGTTGTGCGCCTGGAAATCACCGTAATCGTGGCCCAATTCACGCAGGCGTTGCACCAATAATTCGAAATGCCGCGCCTCGTCGTCGGCGACGCTGGCCCAGTCGGCGTAGAACTCGGCAGGCATGTTGCGAAAACGGTAGACCGCGTCCCAGGCCAGGTTGATGGCGTTGAATTCGATGTGCGCAATGGCGTGCAGGAAGTTGGCGCGGCCTTCGGGCGTGCCGAGTCCGCGTTGCGGAAGGTCACGCGGGGAGACCACGCGCAGGCGTTCTGGACGGCCCGGTGCACGGATGGGTTCGGGCAACGCTGCGTCGGCCGGAGTGATCAGTTCGACGCGCAACAGCGCAGCGAAGGCTTCGTGGCTCAGCGCCACCTTCTCCGCCGGCTCGGAAGCCTCCAGGCAGCGACGTGCGGCGTCGAACAACGACACCGCCGTCAGGATGCCCGGCGCTTGCGCTTGGCTTCGTCGGAGCGCAACTGACGCAGGCGTTCAAAGTAGCCGGGCTCGATACCAGTCACGTATTCGCCAGTGAAGCATGAGGAATCGAAGCGGGTGACCTTGCGTTTCGGTCCGGAGACCGCCTCTTCCAGGTCAGCGATGTCCTGGTAGATCAGCCAGTCGCAACCGAGCAGTTTTTCGATTTCCGCTTCGCTGCGACCATGCGCGACCAGCTCTTCGGTCGAGGGCATGTCGATGCCGTACACATTCGGATAGCGCACTGGCGGTGCGGCCGAAGCAAGATAAACCTTGCGTGCGCCGACTTCGCGCGCCATCTGCACGATCTGCTGGCTGGTGGTGCCGCGGACGATCGAATCGTCGACCAGGAGCACGACCCGATCCTTGAACTCAAGTGGGATCGGGTTCAATTTGCGCCGCACCGATTTCACCCGCTCGCCCTGCCCCGGCATGATGAAGGTGCGGCCGACGTAGCGATTCTTGACGAAGCCCTCGCGGTATTTCACCCCGAGCACATTGGCCAGTTCGAGGGCCGCGTCGCGCGACGAATCCGGGATCGGAATCACCGTGTCGATGCCGTGGTCCGGGCGCAGGCGCAGGATCTTCTCGCCGAGCTTGACGCCCATGCGCATGCGCGCCTTGTGCACGTTGATCTCGTCCATCATCGAATCGGGACGGGCGAAGTACACGTATTCGAAGATGCACGGCGTGTGCTTGCCCGGCGGCGCGTTGACTTCGCTGAACATCTCGCCGCGTGCCGTAATCACCACTGTTTCGCCGGGCGCGACGTCGCGCAGGCGCTGGAAGCCGAGGATGTCGAGCGCGACCGATTCCGACGCGACCGCGAACTCGGTGCCACTGGCCGATTCGCGCTTGCCCAGGATGAGCGGCCGGATCCCATTGGGATCGCGGAACGCGACCAGGCCGAGGCCAAGCACCGCCGCGACGATGGCGTAGCCGCCCTTGCAGCGCCGGTGCACGCCGGTTACGGCGACGATCGCCGCTTTCGGCGACAACGTGCCCTGCGCCGCCAGTTCGTGCGCGAACACGTTGAGCAGCACTTCCGAATCGGATTCGGTGTTGACGTTGCGCATGTCCTGCTCGAACACCTCGCGACGGAGCGCGTCGGTATTGATCAGGTTGCCGTTGTGGACCAGGGCGATGCCGTAGGGCGAGTTGACGTAGAACGGCTGCGCCTCATCCGAGCCTTCCGAGCCGGCGGTCGGGTAGCGGCAGTGGCCGATGCCGAAGCGGCCGGTGAGCATCTGCATGTGCGGGACATCGAAGACATCGCGCACCAGGCCATTGCCCTTGTGCAGGCGGATCTTGTTGCCGTCGATGGTGGCGATGCCGGCGGCGTCCTGGCCGCGGTGCTGGAGCACGGTCAGGCCGTCGTAGAGCGCCGAAGCGACCTCGCTGCTGCCGACGATTCCGATGATGCCGCACATGCTCTTTCTCCGGGCGGCTCAGGGATGCCGCACGATGATTCCCTGACTTCCCAACTTGGCATTGACGCTGTCGCGCAACAATTCGGCGGCGACGCGATCGGCGACCGGCCCGACCCGCACGCGGTAACGCACGCCAGCGTCGGTGTCGACGCGCTGCACGAAAGATGTGAACCCGGCGGCGTGGGCGCGGTCGCGCAGCGCATTGGCCTCGGCCTCGCTGGCGGGTGCGGCCAACTGGATGGCGAAACCCGCCGTCGCTGGCATGGCCGTGGTCGCCGACGGTGCCGGCTTCGGGGTCGGCTTCGGCGCCGTCGTCGGCAGGTTCACGACCGGCGCGGTGGCCGGCATGCTGGCAACGGCGGCATCGAGCACGATCACCTTGCTGGTGCCGCCGGCCAGTTCGTCGGCGCGCAGGCGCCCGGCTTCGGCGGCGGTGCGATCGGCGTACGGCCCGAGGCGGATGCGCAGCGCATCGACCTGGCCAAGCTTGACGTGCTCGGCGATCACCGGCAGCTTCGCGGCGCGCAGTTTCGCCACCAAGGCGTTGGCGTTGTCCATCTTGCTGAAACTGCCGATGTTCACCGCGAAATTTCCGGCGGCCACGTTCGCGTGCATGGGCATCGCGGGCGCGACGGACGCGGGCGCGGCTATCGGAGCAGCGACGGGCATGGCCGGCGCGACCGTCGCCGGCATCGCGGCTGTGACGGAACCTGGCGCCGTGGCGTCGGGAACGTGGAGGACGCCGCCGGGCGGGGCCGTCGCTTCCGGGGCGTCCAGAGGCAGTTCGCGGGTCTCGAATTCCTGTCCGGGAGCCGCCGGCATGCTCAGGGGAACCTGGGTGGCATCGGGTTCCCTGACCTCCGGTCCCTTGAGCAGCATGGGCAGGAAGATGATGGCCAGCGCGGCCAGGACAGCGGCGCCGATCAGGCGCTGTTTGAGCGGAGATTCCATGCGAACACCCGGCCGGTCGGACCCGCCAATTATACCCGTCGAGCGACCTCGCCGTCGGCATCCAGGGCTTCCGCGACGGTGTGGAAGGAGCCGAAAACCAGGACCCGTTCATCCGCCGCACAGGCGGCGCGCGCCGATTCAAGGGCCGCCGCCACCGTGGCGTGGCGCTGGACGGGTTTGCCGGTGGCGGACGCCACCCTCACGGCCAGCGCGCCAACCTCCTGGCCGCGCGCTCCGGCATCGGCCAGGCCGGCGACGTGCCAATGGCCGATCTGGTCGTCGAGGATGCGCACCATCGCCTCGACTTCCTTGTCGGCCAGAGCCGCGAACACCGCGCGGGTCGGTCGTGGATGCGCCCGGAGCCAGGCGGAGATCTGGCCGATCGCCTGCGGATTGTGGCCGACGTCCAATACGACTTCCGGCGCCGTCGCGAGCTTCTGCAGGCGGCCGCGCAGCTGGGCATCGCGCACGCCGTCGGCGAAGGCTGGCACCGGCAGATCCACCGGCAGGGCGCGCAAAGCGGCAATCGCCGCGCCGGCGTTGTCCAGCTGCGCCGGAGCATCGAGGGCCGGCAAAGGCAGCTCCAGTTCGAATCCGGGCTCGCGCCAGCGCCAGCCCGACTCAGTGCGCTCGATCAGGTAGTCGGAATGACCGCGAATCGCAATCGCGCCGAGCTCGTAGGCGCGCCGCAGCACCGACGACGGCGGATCGATCTCGCCTAGCACCACGGGCCTTCCGGCGCGCATGATCCCGGCCTTCTCAATCCCGATGGTCTCGCGATCGTTGCCCAGGTAGCTCTGGTGGTCGATGTCCACGGTCGTGATCACGGCGACGTCGGCGTCGATGATATTTACCGCATCGAGCCGCCCGCCGAGGCCGACCTCGAGGATGGCCAGGTCCAGCCCGGCAGCCTCGAAGATCATCAGCGCCGCCAGCGTGCCAAATTCGAAATAGGTCAAAGCGATTTCAGCGCGCGCCGCATCGATTCGCTCGAACGCGGCAATGAGCGCTTCGTCACCGACATCGACGCCACCGATGCGCACGCGCTCGTTGTAGCGTTGCAGATGCGGCGACGTGAAAGCGCCAACCTTCCAACCGGCCGCTCGGGCAATCGCCTCGATGAACGCGACCGTCGAGCCCTTGCCGTTGGTGCCGGCAACCGTGATGACGAACCTCCCCGGCCGCCCTACTCCCAGCCGCGTCGCCACCTCGCGAACCCGCTCCAGGCCCATGGCGATGGACTGCGGATGGGTGCGAAGCTGGTAGTCGAGCCAGGAGGTGAGGGTGTGGGGCATGGACATATGCAGCTACGCTTCTGCGCGATGGGCAACTGACTACGCAAGATGCTGGGCACACGCGAAAAGATGGAGCCAATGGCGAGCGGGCCATCGGGACACTCTGAACACCGGCCGAGGTTAGTCCGGTGGAGTCAATAGATCAATGACTCTGCCCCCTTTGATCGACCAGCGCACACACTTTTTCCGCCGGAGACCTCGCGCAGCGCTCCGCAATGCGATTCCTCAAGTGTGTGTGTTGTTCGAAAAGGCTTGCATCGACATCTGAACGCACCTCCCTGGTTCTCAGGGCGTCAACTGCATAATCCCTGATAGGATCCCTTGAATCATC
>JANYBA010000301.1 GCA_025360985.1 Gammaproteobacteria bacterium
CGCCAACGCCGCCAAGGCCGGCTGCGTGATTTCGCGCGCGCTTTCGGTGCCGGTGACATTGGATGCCACCCTTGCCTGAGCGAGACGCCGCAATCGGCGAAGACGCGACGCTGGCTTGAGTCGCCAGCTGTCGCGCCGCTGAACGCTTCCTAGCGAAATGGTGTGGATTAAGCCTGCGGTTACCAGCGATACGTATCTTGGTCCTGCGCCAGTCCGGCGCTTGGAGTGAAACCATGAAACGTCTCGTTGTCAGTGCTCTTGCCACGGCCCTCATCGCTGCCAGCGGCAGCGCGTTCGCGTACGACCGCGACAACGGCGATGGCCGTTACGACGGTTACGACAATAGCTACAACAACAGCTACGACAGCGGTTACAGCGACGAAGGCGACTATGGCGCCGACGCGCGTTACGACAACCGCAGCAACTACGATCGCGATCATGGCTACTGGAACGATCGCGACTACCGCGGCCACGGCCGCCACTACGCCAGCGCGCAGGTCGTGCGGGTCGATCCGATCTTCGACCGCTATCGCAACGATTCGCGCGAGCATTGCTGGTACGAGCCGTCCGGTTATCGCGGCCATGACGACGGCAGCGATGGCGCGATCCTCGGCGCGATCGTCGGTGGCGCCCTCGGCAACACGGTTGGCCACGGCGACGGCCGTGCCGCCTCGACCATCGCCGGCGCCGTCATCGGCGGTTCGATCGGCTACAACGTCGACCGCAACAACGGCTACGACGGTTACCGCGACGGCTCGGTCCGCCGTTGCGAGCGCGAGTCCGGCTACGGCTACGGCCGCGACCGCTACGACGAGCGCGTGGTGGCCTATGACGTCACCTACCGTTACGCCGGCCACACCTACCACGCGGTCACCGACTACCACCCCGGCAATCGCATCCGGGTGTTGGTGGATGGGCGCTCGTACGACCGCCATGACCGCATCGGTTACGGTTGGTAAGTCCCGAGCCAATGCCACAAAAACCGAAGGGGCCGCGAGGCCCCTTCGTCTTTTTCCTGCTGCCGGATCTTCCTGGCTACCAGTCGATCTCGCCGCGGATGACGGTCTGGCAACGGCCACCGACCCAGACTTCGCCGTCATTGTCGATCGCCAGTTCCAGGGTGGCGTCGTGGCCGATTTCCCGGCCCTGACTGACCCGGTAGTGGCGGCCGAGCCCGCCGAGGGTGCCGGCTTCGTCGAGGAAGGCCGCGATGGCGGCGTTGGCGGCGCCGGACGCGGGATCTTCGTCGATGCCCACGCCGAGTGGGAACGCGCGCACGACCAGGTCGTGGTCCTGGTTTGGACAGCGGGCGAAAACGCACAGGCCGAGGCTCTGCGTGGATTGCGCCAGGTGCCGCAGCGCGAAGCGATCCGGCTTCAGGCCGCGCACCGTCGCTTCGTCGCGTAATTCCGCCAACCACCAGCGCCGACCGCCTTCGACCAGGGCCGGTGGCGTCGGTGCGAGCGCGGTTCCGCGCAGGATTTCCAGCACCGCGTCGCCGGCTTCGGCATTGCGGACGATCCGCGATCGCGGGACCCGGACGGTCAAGGTGCGCGTCGCTGCTTCGCCGTCGAGCCGGATCGGCAGCATGCCGGCCTGGCATTGCTGGCGCAGCAAGCCATCGCGCGCCTGCGCGAAACCGGACTCGAGCACCGCGTGCGCCGTGCCCAGGCTCGGATGGCCGGCGAAGGCGATCTCCCTCTGTGTGGTGAAGATGCGCACGCGGTAGTCGGCGTCGTCGCCGTCGGGCGGCAGCACGAAGGTCGTTTCCGCGAGCTGCGTCCAGGCCGCGATCGCTTGCATCTGGCCGTCGTCCAGGACTGCGCCGTTGAACACCACAGCGAGCGGATTGCCGGCACCGGCGCGCTCGGCGAACACGTCGACCTGGAAATAGGGGCAGCGGCTGCGGCGCGTCACCAGACCACGCTGCCGCGAATGACGGTTTGCGTGCGGCCGCCGATCCAGACTTCGCCGGCGTCGTCGACCTCGACTTCGACCCGGCCGTCGCGACGCAGCTCGCGCCCCTGGCTGGCGACGTAGCGGCGCTCGGGCAGGGCGTCGTTGCGCAACAGCCAAGCGCCGATCGAGGCATTGGCGCTGCCGGTGACCGGGTCTTCCGGGATGCCGTCGGCGGGGCAGAAGGCCCGGACCACGATCTGGTAATCGTCATCTCCTGCCCGCGCAAATACCGCCAGGCCCACCGTGTTCGCGGCCTGGGTCAGGGTGGCGATGGCCGGCAGGTCGGGCGCCATCCCGCGCACCTGCTCCTCGTCGGCCAATTCCACCAGCAGCCAGTGCGGGCCGTTGTCGATGATGGTGGCGGGCAGGGCGCCGGTCCGGCGCCCGGACAAGGCCTTCGCCAGCAATTCCGGATCGAACGCCATGGCGACTTCGCGGCCACGCGGCGCGCGCACGAAGATGCGGCGGCCGTCGCCGTCGCCGTCGACGCGTATCGGCAACAGGCCGGCGGCGCATTCCTGCACCAGCCGCCCGCCGTTCGCCGTCGCCAAGCCGCTGTCCAGCGCGGCATGGGCGCTGCCAACGCTGGGATGGCCGGCGAAGGGCAGTTCCTGGCGCGGAGTGAAGATGCGCACGCGGTAACTGGCTGCAGCCGATGTCGGCGGCGACAGAAAGGTGGTTTCCGACAGGTTGGTCCAGCGGGCGAAGGCCTGCATGGACGCGCTGTCCATGTCGGCGGCGTCGAGCACCACCGCCAGCGCATTGCCGGCGCCCGGGCGATCGGCGAAGACATCGAGCTGCAGGAAGCGGCGGGACGCGCGCATCGTTTATCATTCCTTGGCCTGCGCATCCGCGCGTTTCCCATTCTATCCCGTGGCCATGCCCACCGCCGCCGCCTCCGACTGGATCGTCCTCAAGTTCGGCGGCACCAG
>JANYBA010000343.1 GCA_025360985.1 Gammaproteobacteria bacterium
CGCCAAATTTTCCCTGAGCGAGGTGAAGCTCGGCCTGGTCCCGGCGGTGATTTCTCCCTACGTGATCGCCGCCATCGGATTGCGCCAGGCCCGTCGCTTGTTCCTCGGCGCCGACGTGATCGACGCCGTCGAAGCCGAGCGCATCGGCCTGCTGCACCAGCGGGTGGCGCCGGCCCAGCTCGACGAAGCCGTCGATCGCAGCCTGCATTGGCTGGGCAAGGGCGGTCCCCTGGCGCAACGCGAAGCCAAGCGCCTGGCGCTGGGCGTGGCGGGCCTCACGCCCGAATCCATGCAGGCGCGCGATGAGGAAAATGCCGCGATGATCGCCCGCCTGCGCGTGTCACCGGAAGGACAGGAAGGCATCGCCGCCTTCCTCGACAAGCGGCCGCCGAACTGGATCGCCGACTGATGTTCGCCAAAGTCCTGATCGCCAACCGCGGCGAAATCGCCTGCCGCGTCATCCGCTCCTGTCGCCGCCTGGGCATCCGGACGGTCGCGGTTTATTCCGAGGCCGATGCCGGCGCCCAGCACGTGCGCCTCGCCGATGAGGCCTGGCCGATCGGTGGTCCACGCCCGCAGGACAGTTACCTGCGTGGCGATGCGATCCTCGACGTCGCCACGCGTTCCGGCGCCGAGGCGATCCACCCGGGCTATGGTTTCCTGTCGGAAAATGCCGATTTCGCCGATGCCGTTGCCGCCGCAGGGCTCGTGTTCATCGGTCCGCCCGGCGCGTCGATGCGCAAGATGGGCAGCAAGGCCGGCGCCAAGGACCTGATGGCCGCAAGCGGCGTGCCGGTCGTACCGGGCTACACCGGCGAGGACCAGGACGCGTCGCTCCTGCAGCGCGAAGCCGACCGCATCGGCTATCCCCTGATGATCAAGGCCGCGCATGGCGGCGGTGGCAAGGGCATGCGCATCGTCCGCGCTGAAAACGAGTTCCCGGCGGCGCTCGATTCCTGCCGACGCGAGGCGGCCAATGCTTTCGGCCGCGATCGCGTGCTGCTCGAGCGCTACCTCGAGCAGCCGCGGCACATCGAGATCCAGGTGTTCGCCGATGCGCATGATCACGCCATCCATCTCGGCGAGCGCGAATGCTCGGCGCAGCGCCGCTACCAGAAGGTGCTCGAAGAATCGCCCTCGCCCTTCCTGACTCCGGCGCTGCGCGAACGGATGGGCGCGGCCGCGGTGCAGGCCGCGCGCGCCATCGATTACCGCAACGCCGGCACCGTGGAATTCATCGTCGGCACCGACGGCGCGTTTTATTTCATGGAGATCAATACGCGGCTGCAAGTCGAACATCCGGTCACGGAAATGGTGACCGGGCTGGACCTCGTCGAATGGCAGTTGCGCGTCGCCGCGGGCGAGCCCTTGCCGTTGGCTCAGCAGGACATCCTCCAGCACGGGCACGCCATCGAAGTAAGGCTTTATGCCGAAGACGCGGAACAGGGATTCCTGCCGGGCTCCGGTCCATTGCAGCGACTACGCCTGCCGCAGCCTTCCGACGGCGTTCGCATCGATGCCGGCGTGATCGAAGGGGATGTCGTCACCATCTTCTACGATCCGATGATCGCCAAGCTGATCGTCCACGACGTCGACCGTCCGCGTGCCCTGGCGCGCCTGCGCGAGGCGCTGGCCGATTGCGAAGTTGTCGGGCCGAAGTCGAACGTGGAGTTCCTCGAACGTCTGGTCCGCCATCCCGCCGTGACCGAAGGCCGCATCGACACCAGCTTCCTCGACCAGCATTTCGCCGAAGTCTTCCCGCCAGCCACGATGCCGGGAGCGGACGTGCTAGCGGCAGCTTCCGGCGCCTGCCTCCTGCACGACGAGCGCGCCTTGCGCGCCCACGCCCGTCGCACGACCGACCCCTACTCGCCCTGGGCCATCGCCGACGGCTGGCGACTTGGCCACGCCGGCCAGCGCGTGCTGGCCCTGGGTTGGCGCCAGGACCGAATCCTCGTTACCGCGCATGGCGCCGGCGGCGACTATCGGATCGAAGTCGCCGGCAAGACCATCGCAATAGCCGGCTCCCGGCTGGAAGGCGGGCGCTTTACCGCACGCGTCGACGGCGAAGCCGGCCGCTGGCGCTGCCGGGTCGATGAAGCGCATGTCTTCCTGCACGATGGCGATCGCCGCTGGACCTTGGCGCGGCTGCCCGCCTACCGGCCCGAGCGCATCGGCGTCGGCGATGGCGGCAATCGCCTGCTGGCGCCGATGCCCGGGCGCATCGTCCTGTTGCACGCGAAGATCGGCGATACGGTAATCGCAGGCCAGGAATTGGGCGTTATGGAGGCCATGAAGATGGAGCTGAGCCTGAAGGCGCCGCGCGCGGGCCGCGTTGCGGCCGTGCAGGCGAAGGCCGGAGACTTCGTCGAAGCCGATGCCGTGCTGGTTCGACTGGAGGATGCATGAGGCTGGCGATACTCGGGCTGTTTTTCCTGCTCGGCGGTTGCGAATCCACGAGCTTCCAGGCGCCGCCGGTCGCCGAATCCGCCTGCGATCCTGCGCTCGTTGGCGACTGGCGTCCCGGAGACGGCGCGAACAAGGACGGCGATGACGTCGAGTTGCGAATCGACCCGCAGTGCCAGCTCGACTTCGCCGAGGACAAGGACGGAAAGCATCGCGAAGGTCCGCCGACCAAGGCGCACGTCGGCAGCGACGGTGACAGGCACTACCTCTGGGTGGACGCGGCCTGGGCGGTCACGCGATTCGACCTCAAGCAGGCGCCGCCGCCGGGCGATCTGTTCCTGGTCCGCTATCGCTTCAAGGATGGCCAGTTGTTGCTGACGATGACCGACGACCGGACCATCGCCCATCGCATCATCGACGGCAGGATCCGTGGCGATATCCACCGCGTCGACGGCGACCTGCGCAATCGCCTGCTGGCGCCAGCCGATCCGGCCGTGTTGCGTGAGCCCGGCTTCTTTGAACTGAACGAAACGCTGCTGCGGCGGAAATCCGGGGAAAATCCGCCGTGACCGCGCGCGTGCGCATCGTTGAAGTCGGGCCGCGCGACGGGCTGCAGAACGAGAAGGCGATCCTGCCAGCTGCGCAGAAGATCGAATTGATCGAGCGCCTGGCCGACGCCGGACTGCCTGCGGTGGAGGCGACCAGCTTTGTCAGCCCGAAGTGGGTGCCGCAACTGGCGGACGCCGCCGAAGTGTTCGCCGGGATCCGGCGCAAGCCCGGCGTCGCCTACCCGGTGCTGGTGCCGAACCTGCAGGGATACGAGCGCGCCCGCGCCGTCGGCGCCGAGGAGGTGGCGGTCTTTACCGCTGCATCGGAAGCCTTCAATCGCAAGAACATCAATGCCGGCATCGACGAAAGCATCGAGCGCTTCCTGCCGGTGCTGGCGCGCGCCCGCGCCGATGGCGTGAAGGTGCGCGGCTACGTCTCCACCGTGCTCGGCTGTCCCTACCAGGGCGACGTCCCGCTGGCCGACGTCGTGCGCGTAGCCAGGCGATTGCATGATCTTGGCTGCTACGAAATCTCGCTCGGCGACACCATCGGCATCGGCACCCCGGCCAAGGCGCGGGCGATGCTCGAGGCCGTGGCCGCGGTCGTCCCGATGCCGGCGCTGGCGGTGCATTTCCACGACACGCGCGGGCAGGCGCTGGCCAATATCCTGGCTTGCCTGGAAGCAGGCGTGCAGACGGTGGATTCGGCGGTGTCCGGCACCGGCGGATGTCCGTATGCCCCAGGTGCCAGCGGCAACGTCGCCACCGAAGACGTGGTCTACATGCTCGAAGGCATGGGCCACGACACCGGCGTGGACCTCGACGCCCTGGTCGCGACCGGGCGTTGGCTGTCCAGCCTCCTCGGCCGCACCAGCGGCAGTCGGGTCAACCTTGCGAGCAAATCCGCGTGAGCGATTTCACGATCCGGCCGATCGAAGCCCGCGACGATTCGAAGATGGCGCAGGTCATTCGCACGGTAATGCCGGAATTCGGCGCGACCGGCGACGGCTTCGCCATCAACGATCCGGAAGTGGACTGGATGTCCAAGGCCTACGCCGAGCCACGCTGCGCCTATTTCGTGGTCGAAGTCGACGGCAAGGTGCTGGGCGGCGGTGGCGTGGCGCCGCTGGCCGGTGGCGATCCCGGCGTCTGCGAGTTGCGCAAGATGTACTTCCTGCCGGCGCTGCGCGGCCAGGGCGCCGGCGCGGCAATGATGACCCGCTGCCTGGATGCCGCCCGCAAGATCGGTTTTCGCCAGTGCTACCTGGAAACCCTCAGCGGCATGGACGCGGCGATGCGCCTGTACGAACGCAGCGGTTTCCGGCGCATCTCTTGTTCGATGGGCAATACCGGCCACGGCGGCTGCGATTCGTTCTACATCCGCGATTTGTAGAGTCGCCGCTTGCGGCCGGGGTATGTGCCCCGACTTAGCGCCGCCAAAGACGTCAGGGCACATACCCCTCCCGCATCGGCTCCTGCGGTAAAATGGCGTTTTC
>JANYBA010000345.1 GCA_025360985.1 Gammaproteobacteria bacterium
ATTGGCGCATTCCTTGAGCGAGTCGCGTGCCAGTTCGAGCAATTGCCGCGAGCCGACGGCATCGCCGAAGAATTGCGCGGCCAGTTCCGGCAGCTGGTGCGCCTCGTCGAGCACGAAGGTCGAAGCGCCCGGCAGGATTTCGCCGAAGCCTTCCTTCTTGATCGCCAGGTCCGCCAGCAGCAAATGGTGGTTGACCACGACGATGTCGGCTGCCTGCGCTTCGCCGCGCGCCTTGGCGACGAAGCATTCCGACCAGAACGGGCATTCGCCGCCGAGGCAGTTGTCGGCGGTCGAAGTGACTTGCGGCCAAAGCGGGCTGTCCTCGGGGATATCCGGCAGTTCCGACAGGTCGCCGCGCTTGCTGCGTCCGCTCCAGGCGACCACGCGCTGGAATTGCGCCGCCGTTTCTCGACTGGGGAAGCGTTCGCCCTTGGCCTGTTCCATCCGGTAATGGCAGAGATAATTCGAACGGCCCTTGAGCAAGGCTGTCTTCGGGCTCGCGCCGAGCGCGGCGCGCACGCGCGGCAGGTCGCGGTGGTAGAGCTGGTCCTGGAGCGCGCGCGTGCCGGTCGAGATGATCACCCGCTCGCCCGCAAGCAAGGCCGGCACCAGGTAGGCGTAGGTCTTGCCGGTGCCGGTGCCCGCTTCGGCGATCAGCACGTCGCGATCGGACATGGCTTCGGCGACCGCTTCGGCCAAGCGTTGTTGCGCCGGGCGCAAGCGGTAGCCTTCCAGCCGGTCGGACAAGGGGCCGTCTTCGGCCAGCGCGGCGCGGGTGCGTGCGGCGAGGTCGGACACGCGCTACATGCGCACCGGTGGCGCCTGCGCGCAGCCGGCGACGCGTTGCCGGGCTTGCCCGGCGCCAGCGGCATCGCCGCGGGATTGCCGGGCGAATTGCAAGGTGGTCCAGTTGCGCCGGCACAAGCCGCCGAGCTTGGGCCCGCGCTCGAACGAGCGCTGCGCCAACGTTTCGGCCTCGAGCCAACGGCGCTGTGCCAGCGCCATCTCGGCCTGCCACTGCATGAGGTCGGGATCGTTCGGCAGCAAGCGCGTCGCCTGTGCCAGCGCGCGCTCGGCGCCGGCGTAATCGCCGCCTTGTTCGGCCTGCGTCGCTTGCAGGCGCAGGTCTTCCACCTGCGGATCGCGCAAAGGCTGCACGTCGAGTTCGTTGCCGATGGCGCCCGACGCGCGAACTTGCGCCAGCATTTCGGCGGCCGCCAGCGGGCGCACGGTTTCGACCGGGCTGATCGGCGTCGGTGCGCCGCAGGCGGCGAGCACGCTTGCGAATCCCAGCACGGCGCAGGCGCTCCGGATCATGGCGTCGGTGTCGGTGCTGGCGGCGGGTCCGGCGGATTCTTGTCGTCTGCCGGTTTGTCACCGCCCAGGTGGAACCAGTCGAGCCAGGAACTCTCCTGGCAGGTCTTGTGCTCGTCGGGCATGAAGCCGGTGACGAACGCGGCGCGGCGCGCTCCCGGGCAGTTTTCCTCGGTGGTCGCGTACTCGGTGGCGTCGAGCCAGCCCCAGTCCAGGCCTTCGGACGATACGGTCAAGGACTGCGTCGGGAGTTTCTTGAACAACGCCGACCAGACCCGCATCGCGCCGGTGGCGCCATACAGACCGGTCGGCTTGTTCTCGTCGTTGCCGACCCAGACCACCGCCAGGTGGCTGCCGGTATAGCCGGCGTACCAGCTGTCGCGGCTGTCGTTGCTGGTGCCGGTCTTGCCAGCGGATTGCAGCGGTCCCAGGCCATCGGAAATCAGCGCGTGGGCGGTGCCATTGGTGACCGTGCCCTGCAAGGCCAGGGTGACCAGTCGCGCCGCGATCGCGTCGCCCGCCTGGGCAGGGTCGCCCTTGGTGTCGTAGCGGTTGATCGCCTTGCCCTGCGGGTCAAGCACGCCGCGCACCGCGCGCAAGGGCTGCATGCGACCGCCGGAAGCCAGGAACTGGTACATCTGCGCCATCGAGAACACCGACAGGTCCACCGAGCCCAGGATCAGAGACGGATTGGCCGGCGCACGCAGGCCCGCCAGCACCTTCATCAATTCCGACAGCCGGTTCGGACCGACATCCATGCCGACACGCACCGTCGCCTGGTTGTAGGAGTGCGCCAGCGCATTGGCGACCGTCACCGTGCCGTGCGACTGGCCGTCGGAATTCTGCGGCCGCCAGGTCTTGCCGCTGGACAGCACCACTTCGACCGGGCTGTCGTCGACCCAGGTTGCCAGCGAGTAGCGCCCGGGCTGCGCCAGCGCCAGCAGGTAGACGAAGGGCTTGAGCAAGGAGCCGACCGGGCGTTGCGATTCGAGCGCGCGGTTGAAGCCGGGTTCGCTGATGCGCGCATTGCCGACCATCGCCAGCACGTCGCCGCTACCGGCGTCGGTAACCACCACGCCGGCCTGCAATTCCGGGCCCTGCTTGCGCTGGATCTTGGGCAGCGATTCGGTGATCGCCTGTTCGGCCAGGATTTGCGCCGACGGCGACATCGTCGTGAGCACGGTCAGTCCGGCGCCGCTGAGCATGTCCTCGGGATAGTCGCGCGCCAGTTGCCGGCGCACGAGGTCGAGGAAGGCCGGCGCGCGATTGCGCGCCACGCCGGGATGTTCGCTGACGCCCAGGGGCGTGGCCTTGGCGCGCTTGGCTTCATCGGCGCTGATCAGCCCCACCTCGGCGAACACGTCCAGCACGACCGCGCGGCGTCGCAACGCGCGCTCGGGAAACCGGCGCGGATCCCAGTAGCCCGGCCCCTGGATGATGCCGATCAACAAGGCCATGTCTTCGGTGCGCAGGGTCGCCAGGTCGCGGCCGAACCAGAAATCTGCGCCGGCGGCGACGCCGTGGATCGACTGCTTGCCCTGCTGGCCGAGGTAGACCTGGTTGAGGTAGGCCTCGAGGATGCTGCGCTTGTCGAAGCGCGCCTCGATGATCAGCGCATACAGGGCTTCCTTGACCTTGCGCTTGACGGTCTTGGTGTTGCTGAGGAACAGGCTGCGCACCATCTGTTGGGTGAGCGTGCTCGCGCCCTGTTCGAATTCGCCTTCGCGCAGGTTGACCCAGATCGCGCGCAACACGCCCCAGGGGTCGATGCCGTGGTGGTTCTTGAAGTTTCGGTCCTCCACCGCCTGCAGGCCGGAAATGAGCAGCGGCGGCACTTCTTCGAGGCGGACCAGCCGGCGTTCTTCCTCGCTGATGCCGTACAGCGTAGCGATGCGCGCCGGATCGACCCGGACGCGGTCGAGCCTTTTCTTACTGGCGGCGTCGATGACGTGCGCGACCTGCCCCGCCGAAAACACCACCTCCAATTGCCGCGCCGGCACGGCGCCGTCCTCGTCCATGAAGGCGCGGGTTCCGATCCGGAAATTCTGGCCGTCACGGACATAGGTTCCGGGCAGCCGCCCTTCACCATCGGCGCGATAGGCCGCGGCCGACAACTCCAACTCCAGCGCGTCGCCGTCCAGGCGCAGGCCCGGGCGCAAGACCAGCGGCCGGGCGAACACCCGGGTCGGCACCTGCCACTGCAACTGCGCGAATTCGCGCCGGACTTCCCGGTCCAGGTGCCAGACGTAGGGGATGCCGACGCCGAGGAACAGGCCGAGGCCGAGCAGCGCCACTCGCCACCACCAATAGCGCAGCAACTGCCGGTAGGGATGCGGAACCGGGGTGTCGACGTCGTCGTCGTTGGAAGTGGGCAAGGCAGTGGTCGCGCGGGGGTTTTCCGGAGTTTATCAGGCGCTGGCGTGATCTAATTATTGGGACCGATGCGCCAGGCCCTTGCCCTTCTCTCCTACCAGTACTCGCGGCTGGCCGCGCTCTTGCGCCGGGCCGTCGCCAGCCTGCGCCTGCGCGGACTGGCCGGCAGCTGGCGGGTTGCCCGCCAGCGCTGGCGATCGAACCCGTCCGCCCAGGCCGACTTGGTGCTGGCGACCGGGGACCCCGACCCGCGCGAGCTGCGATTTCCGGAAGAAGCGGCGCCGCGGGCGAGCGTGGTCATTCCGGTGCACGGCCAGCTCGCTTTCACCCTGCGTTGCCTGCAGTCGCTACTGAAATCGGGCGACCGCGCGCGCTTCGAGGTGATCGTCGTCGACGATGCTTCCGGCGACGATTCCGGCGCCGTCCTGCCAGGCATCGCCGGGCTGCGTTACCTGCGCACGGCGCAAAACCTCGGCTTCATCGGCGCCAGCAATGCCGGCGCGGAACTGGCGCGCGCGCCGTTCCTGGTCTTCCTCAACAACGACACGCTGGTGCAAACCAGGTGGCTGGACGCCCTGCTCGCTACTTTCGCCAACTATCCCGACACCGGCCTGGCCGGCAGCAAGCTGGTCTACCCGGACGGCCGCCTGCAGGAAGCCGGCGCGATGGTCTTTTCCGACGGCAGCGCGCACAACTACGGCCGCTTCGACGATCCCGCGCATCCGCGCTACAACTACGTGCGCGAAACCGATTACTGTTCGGGCGCGGCGATCGCCCTGCCGCGCGCGCTTTTCGAAGCGCTCGGCGGATTCGACACGCATTACGCGCCGGCCTATTACGAAGATACCGACCTGGCCATGCGCGTGCGCGAACTGGGCATGGTCGTGCGCTACCAACCGGCGTCGGTGGTCGTGCATTGCGAGGGCGCGACTGCCGGCACCGACCCGACGCGCGGCATGAAGTCCTTCCAGCGCCCCAACCTCGACAAATTCCTGGCGCGCTGGCTGCCCGAACTTTCCAGCGGCCACGCGCCATCCGTGCTGGCTGCCGATCCGGAAGCGGCGATCCTGGCCCGGGCGCGGGCCCGCCTGCTGGTGATCGATGCGCACACGCCGACGCCGGATCGCGATTCCGGATCCTTGCGCCTGGTCCGCATGCTGCGCTTGCTTGCCGAGGAGGATTGCCACCTCGCCTTCGTCAACCAGGCCTTGCGCGACGACGGCGCCGCCAGCCGCGCGCTGGAACAGCTGGGCGTGGAAACCTGGTCGCGACCCTGGCTTTCCGAGCTGCCGGCGTGGTTGCGCGAACACGGGCGGCGCTTCGACGCGATCATCGTCTGCCGCCACCACGTGCTCGGCCCGCTGCTGCCGTTGTTGCGCGTCCATGCGCCGCAGGCGCGGATCGTGTTCGACACCGTCGACCTGCACTTCCTGCGCGAAGAACGCGCCGCCTTGCAGGCCGGGCGCAGCGCCTCCGGCCAGACCCGCGCGACCGAGCTGGACCTGATCGCGCGCGCCGACGCGACCTGGGTGGTCAGCCCGGAGGAACAACGACTGTTGGCGCAACTCGCGCCCACCGCGCGGGTCTCGGTGCTGTCGAACATCCACGATCCGGTGCCGGGCACGCCCGGGTTCGACAGTCGTCGCGACCTGGTTTTCGTCGGCGGCTTTCGGCATCCACCCAATGTCGACGCCGTGCGCTGGCTGCTCACGGACATTTTTCCGCGCCTGCGCCAGAGCCACCCGGAGCTGCGCCTGCATCTGGTCGGACCGGACCCGACGGCGGAAATCCGGAGCCTGGCCGAAAGCGGCAACGTCGTCCTCCACGGCCACGTCGCCGACCTGGACGGCCTGCTCGACGGCAAGCGCATCGCGCTGGCGCCGCTGCGCTACGGCGCCGGCATCAAAGGCAAAGTCAACCATGCGCTGGCGCGCGGATTGCCGGTGGTCGCGACCGCCTGCGCGGTCGAGGGCATGCAGTTGTCGGATGGCGAGAACGTCCTGGTCGCCGACGATCCGGCCTCGTTCGCCAATGCGATCCGGCGCCTGCACGATGACCCCGGACTATGGGGACGATTGCGCGACGGCGGCTTGGAAAACACCCGCCGGCACTACGCGACCGAAGTCGCCCGCGGCGAACTGCGCGCCTTCCTCGACGACCTGCGACCGCGTTGATCGCGCATTGACTACCCCAGGCGACGAGCGTCCTGCACGCCCGGCACCGCGTTCAGGCGCCCGAGCAATTCGCTCAGTTGCTGGAAGTCGCTCACGTTGAGGACCGCGCGGATTTCGGCAAGGCCGCGCGCGGCGTCCACTTGCGAGCTCATGCCGAGGATGTTGACCTCGGCCTGGGCGATCAGGTTGGTGACGTCCTTGAGCAGCCATTTGCGATCGTAGGCGCGCACCAGCACGTTGACTTCGTAGCGTGACCCGGCGGCGTGGCCCCAGTTCACCGGCAATGACCGTTCCGGTTGCGTCGCCAGCAAGCGCTGCACGCTGGCGCAGCCGTCCCGGTGCACGCTGACGCCACGGGCGCGGGTCAGGTAGCCGACGATGGCGTCGCCCGGGACCGGCTGGCAACAACGCGCCATCTGCACCAGCAGGTTGCCGACGCCTTCGACGGTGAATCGGCTGCCGTCCTCCTTCTTGCGCTTGCGCGCGGGCGGCTTCGGCGCCTCCTTGGGTTGCGCCTGCAGGGACTGGAGGTGGTCGTGCAAGGCGCGGCTGACCTGGCTCGGGCTGATGTCCCCCAGGGCCATGGCGACCTGCAAGGACTCGACCGTGGGCAGCCGGAATTTTTCCAGCACCGGCGCCAGGTCGGCCTGCAGCATCGCCACCCGACGCAATTCCTTTTCCAGCAATTCCTTGCCTGCCTGCAGGTTGCGGGCGCGATCAAGCCGGTGGAACCAGGCGCGAACCTTGTCGCGGGCGCGGCCGGTAGCGAGGAAGCCGTTGGCGGCGAGCAACCAGTCGCGGCGCGGCTCGGCGATCTTGGAAGTGACGATCTCGACGCGGTCGCCGCTGGCCGGCTGCGAATCCAGGGGCACGAGCCGGCCGTTGACCTTGGCGCCGCGGCAGCGGTGGCCGACCTCGGTGTGCACGGCGTAGGCGAAATCGAGCACGGTCGCGCCCTTGGGCAAGTCGACGACTTCGCCACGTGGCGTCAGCAAGTAGACGCGGTCCTCGATCAGCTCGGTGTTGAAGCCGGCGAGCAGGGCGTTCTCGTCGTCGTCGTTGCGGCCTTCGAGCAATTGCCGCATCCAGGCGACCTTGCGCTCGAAGCCGGCTTCGCCCTTGCCGGCGCCCGCGCCGAACTGACCTTCCTTG
>JANYBA010000379.1 GCA_025360985.1 Gammaproteobacteria bacterium
GCGTCGCCGACCAGGCAGGGAGGATCGCCCGGGCGGCGCGGCCCCGCGCGTGCCGGGACACGGCAACCGGTAATGCGTTCGACGGCCGCGATCACTTCCTTGACCGAATGGCCCAGCCCGTTGCCCAGGTTGTAGCAGGCCAGTCCCGGAGCCGAATCGGCCAGCGCGTCCAGGGCCAGCACGTGCGCCGTGGCAAGGTCGGAGACGTGGATATAGTCGCGGATGCAGGTGCCATCGGGTGTGTCGTAGTCCTCGCCATGGATGACCAGCTCCGGGCGCTTGCCGCGGGCCGCTTCGAACGCCAGCGGGATCAGGTGCGTTTCGGGATCGTGCGACTCGCCGGCTTCGCCTTCGGGATCAGCACCGGCGGCATTGAAATAACGCAGCGTCGCGGCCCGCAGTCCGTGCGCCGAGGCAAAATCCGCGAGCATGCGTTCCACCATCAACTTGCCGGCGCCATAGGGATTGATTGGCCTCTGCGCGTGGCTTTCATCGATCGGACTGTATTCCGGCATGCCGTAAGTCGCGCAGGTGCTCGAAAACACCATCCGGTCGACGCCGTGGTCGCGCATGGCCTCGAGCAGGGCCAGGGTTCCAGCGACGTTGTTGCGATAGTACTTGCCGGGGTCGGTCACCGACTCGCCGACGTAGGCATAGGCGGCGAAGTGCATCACCGCCTCCGGGCGCCATCGGCCGATAACCTCGTCCAGTCGCGCGCGGTCGGCGATGTCGCCGACTTCCAGCGGCCCCCAACGCACCGCCCAACGATGGCCATGGACGAGATTGTCGTAGGTCACCGGTGTGTGCCCGGCCGCGGCAAGCGCCTTGCAGGCGTGGCTGCCGATATACCCCGCCCCGCCCGTCACCAGGACGATGCTCAACGCGATGCCGCCTTGTGGCTGGCCGACTGGCCCTCGGACACTTCCCGCCTGAGCTCGGCGATCTCATGTTCCAACTGCACGAACTCCTGCTGCTTCCGGCGCAGGAATTCCGTGGTCGCGCTGCCCTTGGCGCGAAAGCCGCTGGGCGTCAACACGTAGGCGTAGGCGAGTTTGTTGTGGCTGTTCCTGAAGTTGTTGACCTTCACCCAACCCTTGTCGATGAGCGCGCGCAGGCAATAGTTGGTCTTGCCCAGGGAAAGCCCGAGCCGCTGGGCAAGCTCGCGCTGCGAAAGATCCGGGCTCTCGGTGAGCTGGCGCAGCAGGCGAAGTCGTAGTTCTTCGTTCATGCCACTGGCACTACCGCCATTGCTCCAGCAGTTCCGGCCGGCCGAGCACACGCGATATCGATTGGATCTCTGGCGCGTACATTTCCTGGAGTTTCATGCGCAAATCGTCGGGAAGGTTCCCGCGCGGCCCTTCGAACACCACCTGGTCGGCATCGATGGCTTGTGCGCGGGCGGGGTCGACGCCGAGGAATTCGAATATCCGCACCAGTAGCGCCCCCGGCTCGCTCCGGATTTCGTCGTGGAGCGCCACGAACAAATTTTCCCTTCCGAAAACGCTGGTCCAGTTTTCCAAAATCTTGGTGTACTCGCCGCGGGTCTTGACGCCGCGGTCGCCGAACAGGAAGAAATCCAGCTCGTCAGCGGGGATCTCCGAAACGGATCGGTCCATCTTGGTTCCGAGTTGCATCTTGGCGTGCGACCAGATCCGGTCGATCGGATTCCTCAATACCAGCAGGATCTTCAGCTGCGGGAACAGCGCGTGAATCTTCTCGATGTCGGTTCGCGCCAGTACGCTGTATTCGGGCGTGATCTCGCCGCAGGTGCGGCCAAGTCCCGGGTTGAACAAGTACTTGTAGGTTTCCAGGCGTCGTTTTCCGAACAGGAACCGCAGGGCCCAGGCGACATTGGCCGGCGAAGGATAGCGAATCGCCCGCTTCAGCTCCGACCGCAAGTACCGCCGCCAGCGTCGCCGGGAACTCTTGGTCCCGGAGAAATAGCGGCTGCGGCCGCCTTTCTGCACGTACCAGAAGAAGTCGTCGAAGAAATGCAGTTCCTTGACCCCCGGCATCCAGATGTCCGGATGCTGGCGCAGCACCGAATCGATCCAGGTGGTTCCCGACTTGGCCATGCCAATGCCGATGAATGCGGGTCCGTGCGCAGGCTGCAAGATTTTCAGGTTGCTCCAGGAAAGGTGTTTCGGCACGCTACCGCCCTTCGGCATGGGGCATTCCGCAGAGCCGGTCATTCGATGGTGACCCGGCGCGCGATGCGCCGGAGGGAAAAATTCAGACGCGCAGGCCCAATTGGGATCGCGGCAACACGACTTCACGGCTGGTGCCGAGCAATTCGAGCAGGAGCCGCACACGATCGATCCCGGCTTCGGCGAGGAATATCCCGTCCCAGCCGGACAATGGTCCTTCCATCACGCGGACGCCCTGCCCCATTTTCAGCTCGGGCGCGGCGAGCCGGATCAGGCCGTCTTCGGCATGCACGCGCGATCTGATCCGTTCGATCACCGAATCCGGCACCTGCACCGGACCGGCGCCGAACCGAACCAAGCCGACGGCGCCGCGGGTGGATCGCACCGGAGCCAGGGAAACCCGATCCGGGTCGGCGCGCAGGAACAGGTAGTTCGGAAACAGGGCTTCGACGCGGTCTTTGAGGCCAGCCGCGCCACGCAGGATGCGCCTTACGCGCGGCAACAGGCATTCATAGCCTTGGCGGGCCAAGTGCTGCTGCGCCGTCGCTTCGCAGCGCGGCTTGGTGATCACGGCAAACCAGGCTTCCACGTCGGCCTTCTGGTGCGTTCAAGCAATGAACGCACCCTATCCCACACGCGCCGGAGGCGCAAGCCATCAGGACTGCTTGAGCAGTTCGTCGAAATAGCCAATCGTCTGGACAAGACCTTCGCGCAAGGCGACCGCCGGCTCCCAACCGAGCTTGGTCCTCGCCAGCGAAATCTCCGGCTGCCGTTGGGTCGGGTCGTCGGCGGGCAATGGCTTGAACACCAGTTCGGATTTCGAGCCGGTGAGTTCGACCACCATGTTGGCCAATTGCCGGATGGTGAATTCCCCGGGATTGCCGAGGTTGACCGGCCCGGTGAAACCGGATTCGGTGGCCATCAGGCGCAGGAAGCCCTCGACGAGGTCGTCCACGTAGCAGAACGACCGCGTCTGCTGGCCCTCGCCGTAGATGGTGATCGGCTCGCCCTTGAGCGCCTGGACAATGAAGTTCGACACCACCCGGCCGTCGTTTGGATGCATGCGTGGGCCGTAGGTGTTGAAGATTCGCGCGACCTTGATGTCGAGGTTGTGCTGCCGGTGGTAGTCGAAGAAAAGCGTCTCGGCGCAGCGCTTGCCCTCGTCGTAACAGGAGCGGATGCCGATCGGGTTGACGTTGCCCCAGTAGGCTTCCGGCTGCGGGTGGATGCTCGGGTCGCCATAGACCTCGCTGGTCGAGGCCTGGAATATCCGGCAACGCAGGCGCTTGGCCAGGCCCAGCATGTTGATGGCGCCATGGACCGAGGTCTTGGTGGTCTGCACCGGGTCATGCTGGTAGTGGACCGGCGAAGCGGGACAGGCGAGGTTGAAAATCTCGTCGACCTCGACATAGAGGGGGAAGGTCACGTCGTGGCGCATCAGCTCGAAATGCCGGTTGTCGAGCAGATGCAGAACATTGTCCTTGGTGCCGGTGAAGAAATTGTCCAGGCAGATCACGTCGTTTCCCTGGGCCAGCAGCCGCTCGCAGAGATGCGAGCCCAGAAATCCGGCCCCGCCCGTCACCAGCACGCGCTTGCGCAACATCATGCTTCGTTTCTTTCCTAATCGGTGAACCGGATGGCCCGAACCTTGCCACGCGGTAAAACGGGCGGGACCCTAACGCGTATTATCCCTAGGGACAATGCCGCCGGGCCTCTCCCGGATCCCCCGCCAAATCACCGGAATATTGGCTCTGGTCCGCCAAAACCATGGTCTGGCACACGCGGCCGGCCTATAACACGGGCGCCATGGCCAGGATCCCAAGCGGCTTCATTAAGGATTCCGAAACCGTCCTCTCCGGGTTGCTCAGGGCGGGCGATGCCATCGCCGTGGGCGCGGCTTCGCTCATCGCCTATGCGCTGCGCGCCGGCAATGTCGATCTGCCGGGCACATATCTCTCGGCCACCCTGCTCGGCATGCTGCTGACCGCCAATTACATGCATTTCGCCAAGGCCTATAGCCTGGCGAGCCTGCGCCGCCAGGCGGTGGAAGTTGCCAAGGTGGTCGGGGCCTGGGTAGCGGTCTTCGCCAGTCTGATCCTGGTCAGCGTCATCACCGACACATCCGATCTCTTCTCGCGCTCCTGGCTCATGCTGTGGTTCAGCTTCACCCTTGGCGGGTTCCTGCTGCTGCGCGCGATCGCGACATTGCAGATCGACCGGTGGCTCGCTTCCGGGCGCCTGGCCCTGAAAGTGGGCATCGTCGGCCATGGCGAACTCGCCCGCCAGGTGGCGCGCCAATTGCGCCAGATGGGCGACCAGTCCCTGCGCGTTGTCGCCTTCTACGATTCCGAGGACCGGCCGGAGGAGGCCGACCGCGAGATCGAGCATGGCCGCATCCGCGGCGGCATTGCCCGCCTCATGGAAGATGTCCAGCGCGGCGAAGTCGAGGAAGTGGTGGTCGCCATGCCTTGGAGCATGGAAAAGCGGATCCGCGAGATTCTGAAATCGCTGGCCATGCTCTCGATCAACGTGCGCATCTGCCCCGATGTCTTCACCCTGTTCCTGCCGCTTCGCAGCATGACCTCGATTGCCGGCGTCTCGTTCCTCGATGTCTTCGTG
>JANYBA010000394.1 GCA_025360985.1 Gammaproteobacteria bacterium
TGAGCACCTCGGTCAAGCGCGCTCGGTTGGCCAGGCCGGTCAGGGCGTCGTGCTGCGCCATGTACAGCAGCGTCTCTTGCGCCGCCACCAGCGCGGTCGAATGCTGGAACAATTCGCGCCGCGATTCGAACAGCCGCATCACCACCGTGGCCAGGTGCGCCATCGAGGCGCGCTGCGCCGGCGAAAGTTGCCGCGGTATCCGGTCAATGACGCACAGCGTTCCGAGGGCGTGGCCCTGGCGATCATGCAGCGGCCGGCCGGCGTAGAAGCGGATGTTCGGGTCGCCCACGACCATCGGGTTGTCGAGGAAGCGCGGGTCGCTCGCGGCGTCGTGGACTTCGGTCGGATCCGGATCGACGATGGCGTGGGCGCAAAAGGCGACTTCGCGCGGCGTCTCCTGCACGTCCAGCCCGACCCGCGCCTTGAACCACTGGCGGTCGCGATCGACCAGGCTGATCAGCGCGATCGGCGTTTCGCAGATGCTGGCCGCCAAGGCCGCGATGGCGTCGTAGACCGGCTCCTCGTGGGTGTCGAGGATGCGCAGCGCCTGCAATGCCGCCAGTCGCGTCGCCTCGTTGCCAGGGATCGGCGGGCGCGTGGCCACGTCTTACTTGACCCGGATCGCCTGCGCGCCGGAAATGCCGTGCGCCGCCAGCGCCTGCTTGGCAGTGGCCAGGGCACGGGCATCGGGATAGGGGCCCATGCGCACGCGATAGACCGTGACGCCATTGATGTCGGCGGTTTCGATCCGCGCCACTTCACCGGTCAGGGCAATGCGCGCCTTCAGTGCTTCGGCGTCGGCGTTGCCGCGAAAGGCACCGGCCTGGATCAAATAGCGCTCGCCACTCGCGGTTGTCGTCGCGGTGGTAGCGCTCGTCGCGGCCGGATTGGCGGGTGTCGGGCCCGGCGTCGGCGTGGCCGTGCCGGCGGCGGCCCGTCGCGCGGCCTCGGCCTGGGCGCGCGCCTCGAGTTCGGCATCGGGGATGACGACCTCTTTTTCCGGCAGCAAAGTGTAGAACTCGAATTTCGGCTTGGGTTTTTCCGCCGGTGCCGGCGTGCCGTCGTCGCTGGCGACCGGCGGCCGGGCATCGGGATTGGGTTGCGGCAGCGTCGATGTCGGCGTGCTCCAACGCTCGCGCAAGGAATAGCCGGCGAAGACCAGCCCGCCGAGCAGGGCGCCGATCAGCAGCCACGCCCATCCCGGGAAACCGTTGCCGCCGTTGCGGCGCGCCTGGGTCTTGGGTCGGCGCGCCATCACATCGTCTCCGGGGCCGAGACGCCGAGCAGGGCCAGGCCGTTGGCGATCGCCTGGGCCACCGCCTTGCACAGGCCGAGGCGCGCCTGGCGCAATTCTTCCTCGGCCGTGAGGATGGGCAGGGCGTTGTAGAAAGCGTGGAAAGCCGCCGCGGATTCGCGCAAGTGGTTGGCGAGGATCTGCGGGCCGCGGCTGGCGGCGGCGGACTCGAGGATTTCCGGGAAGCGCATCAACTCGACCAGCAGCGCGTCTTCGTGCGGATCGGTCAGGCGTTGCCGCGCCGACAGCGCCGCACTGTCGTTGTAGGCCAGGCCCTTTTCCTTGAGCTGGCGGAACAGGCTGGCGATGCGCGCATGCGCGTACTGGATGTAGTAGACCGGGTTGTCGTTGGAATGCGACTTGGCCAGCTCGAGATCGAAGTCCAGGTGCTGGTCGTTGCTGCGCATGACGTAGAAGAAGCGCGCCGCGTCGGTGCCGACCTCCTCGCGCAATTCGCGCAGCGTGACGAAGCTGCCGGCGCGGGTCGACATCTGCACGCGCTCGGCGCCGCGGAACAGGATCGCGAACTGCACCAGCTGGATCTCGATCCGGTCCGGGTCCAGGCCGAGCCCTTGCGCGGCCGCCTTGAGCCGGGCGATGTAGCCGTGGTGGTCGGCGCCGAGGATGTACAGCGCCCGGCCGAAGCCGCGTTCGAACTTCGACAACAGATAGCCGAGGTCGGAGGCGAAATAAGTCGTGGCGCCGTTCTCGCGCACGACCACCCGGTCCTTGTCGTCGCCGAAACTGGTGGCGCGAAACCAGGTGGCGCCATCGAGTTCGAACAGGTGGCCGTTCGCGCGCAGGGTATCGATCGCGCGCTTGACGTAACCGTCGGTGGCCAGTGAGCGTTCGGAGAAGAAATTGTCGTGGACCACGCCGAAGCCGGCCAGGTCGTTGCGGATGTCGGCCAGGCACCAGTCCAGGCCGGCCTTGAACACCACGCGGTAGTCGGCCTCGCCGAGCGTTTGCTTGGCGCGCGCGATCAAGGCGTCGACATGGATTTCCTTGTCGCCGCCCTGGGACTCGTCCGGCGGCAGGCCGTCGCTGATCTCGATCGCCGAATGGCGCAGGCGATCGCCCTGCTTGGCGCGCAGCGCGCGGGCAATTTCGACGACGTAATCGCCCTTGTAACCGTTGTCGGGAAAACGCAGGTTGACGCCGCCGAGCTCGTGGTAGCGCAGCCACACCGACACCGCCAGGATGTCCATCTGCCGGCCGGCGTCGTTGACGTAGTATTCGCGCTGGACCGGATGGCCGGTCGCTTCGAGCAGGTTGGCCACCGACGCGCCATAGGCCGCGCCGCGGCCGTGGCCGACGTGCAGCGGGCCGTTGGGATTGGCCGAGACGAATTCGACGGTCACCGATTCGCGCGTGCCTTCGGCGACCCGGCCGTAGTCGGCGCCCAGCTCGAACACGCGGCGCAGCGTGGCGAAGCGGCAGGCCTGGGAAATGGTGAAGTTGATGAAGCCCGGCCCGGCGATTTCCACCTTGGACACGTGCTGGGTCTGGCCGAAATTCGCGACCAGGGCCTCGGCCAGCTCGCGCGGTTTCATGCCCGCCGGCTTGGCCAGCAGCATGGCGATATTGCTGGCGTAGTCGCCGTGCTCGCGCGAACGGGTTCGCTCGATCACGTAGTCCGGGGTGGCCAGGTCCTGGGGCAGGCGGCCTTGCCGACGCAGGTCGAGCAGGGCCTGGGCCAGCAGTTCACGCAGGTGTTCTTTCACGGGCAGGATTCGAAGGAATCAGCCGGAGATTGTAACTCGGCCCGGACCCGCCCGCCCTCAGGATGCGGCCAGTTCCGCGAACGCCGACAGCACCGCCTGGCCGTTGGCCGGCGGCTGCGCGGCGAAGCGTTCGAGCAGGGCGGCGGTGGTCTTGCGCACGCGCGCGGCATTGGCTTGCTTGCCGGCGCCGAAGGCGCGCTCGCCCTCGCGCGAACTGAACCGGTGCAATTCGAAAAAGTAATGCTGTTGGCCCGGGCCAAGGAAGGCCAGGCAAGGCTCGGCCGAGGCCGGATCGTCGAGCGCGCGGCCGGCGCGCATCTCGCGCTCGCGGCACAGGCGCAGGGCGGTGTCGCAGAGCTGGCCGAATTCCTCGCCGACGTTGCCGGTGTCGAGGTCGGCGGCCAGGCGCGCCAGCCGTTCGCCGCGGACCGCCGCCGCGTCCTGGCGCCAGTACGGGCTGTGGCTGTCGAGCCACAGACCCAGGCCGCGGGCGAGCGCGCCGCCCGGTTGCACCGGCATTTCGGCGGCGTGCGCCTCGGCCGGGGACATGGGCTGGGTGTCGAAGGTGCTGCCGGCGATCATCATCACCAGGGCGGTCGCCAAGTCCCGGTCGGCGTCGGCATCGAAGCCGCAGCAGGCCAGGATGCGCAGCGTTTCGGCAATGCTGGCCGATTCGTTGCCGCCGATCGGACCCTCCGGTTCGCTGGTCTCGCGTTGGCGCAAATCGTGGCAGGCGGCGAACAGCATCAGGGCCGTGAGGTCCTGGCTGTCCAGGGCACCGGGCGCGAGCGCGTCCAGCAGCCGCAGCAGGCGGCGTTCGGCCAGCTCGAGCACATGGCCTTCGTTGTGATAGGCATGGAAGTCGTCGCCGAGGCTGCCATGCCGCCGCGCCAGCCGGGCGGTGGCGAGCAGCGCGGCCTGGCGCCCGCGTTCGTCGCTGCCGATGCGTTCGGCGACCGCGCTCAAGCGGGCGAGGACGGTCGGGCAATGGCTTTCGAGCAGGCGCAGCGCCGACGCCGCGTCGGGCAGGGCCCGTTCGCTGTCATCAGGCGGGTAGTGCTGGAAATCGCCGAAGATCACCGACGCCTGGTTCCGTGGGGTGGCCCGGTTCCGAGTATACGCAAGCGCCGGCACGTGATTGGCCACTCCGACAGCCACGCCGCCAAGCGCCGGCACGTGATTCGTCGTCAAAGCCAGCCGCGCCGGGCCAGCGAAGTCGGCGCGCCGTCGCCGATCACGAAATGGTCGAGCACGCGAACATCGATCAAGGCCAGGGCCTGCTTGAGCCGCGCGGTCACGGCGCGATCGGCGGCGCTGGGCTCGGGATTCCCGCTCGGGTGGTTGTGGCCGAGGATCACCGCGGCGGCGTTGTGGGCCAGGCAGCGCTTGGACACCTCGCGTGGGTGCACCTCGGCGCCGTCCAGGCTGCCGCGGAACAATTCCTCGTAGGCGATCATCCGGTGGCGGGTATCGAGGAACAGGCAGGCGAAGACTTCGTGCGGCAACGGCCGCAGTCGGCGCGCCAGGTATTCGCCGGCGCGGTCCGGGTCGCTGAGCGACTCGCCGCGCTCGAGTTGCTGCTGCAGGTGCCGGGTGCCCAGCTCCAGCGCCGCGCCCAGGGCGCAGGCGCGCGCCGGTCCGAGCCCGTTCAACTTGGCAAGTTCCGCCGCCGGACGATCGAGCAGGCCGCGCAGGCCGTCGTGTTCGGCCAGCAGGGCGCGCCCGACGTCGAGGGCGGACTGGCCGCGCCGGCCGCAGCCGATGAAGATGGCCAGGAGTTCGGCGTCGCTCAGGGCGCCACCGCCGCGCTCCAGCAGCTTTTCGCGTGGTCGTTCCTGGTCGGGCCAGTCGCGGATTCTCATGCCGCCAGCCTCCGCGATGACGATCCCCGTCGGCATCGGGAAACCCGGGGGCTTCGGGTAAGCTAGGGGCCGATTGCAGCCTGGGACATTCCTGACATGGCCGTTTTGGCGGGACAGCGCGTCCTTCTTGGTGTTACTGGCGGCATCGCCGCCTACAAGTCGGCCGACCTGGTGCGGCGACTGCGCGAGGCCGGCGCCGAGGTTCGCGTGGTCATGACCGAAGGCGCGCGCCACTTCATCACTGCCACGACCCTGCAGGCCCTGTCTGGCCAGCCGGTGCGCGATTCGCTCTGGGACGAATCGGCCGAGGCAGCCATGGGTCATATCGAACTCGCGCGCTGGGCCACCCGCATCGTGATCGCCCCGGCCAGCGCCAATGCCTTGGCCAAGCTGGCGCACGGCCTGGCCGACGACCTGCTGACCACGCTGTGCCTGGCCAGCGAGGCGCCTCTGGTGCTGGTGCCGGCGATGAACCGGGTGATGTGGGCGCACCCGGCCACGCGCCAGAACGCGGACCTGCTGCGCGCGCGCGGCGCCACGATCCTCGGGCCGGCCGAAGGCGACCAGGCCTGCGGCGAGACCGGCCCGGGCCGGATGCTCGAGCCGGCACAGATCGTGCAGGCCCTGTCGGCATGAGCCACGACCCCCGGTTCGCGGGTTTGCGCCTGCTGGTCAGCGCCGGACCGACCTACGAAGACATCGATCCAGTCCGCTTCCTGGGCAATCGCAGCTCGGGGAAGATGGGCTTCGCCATCGCCGCCGAGGCTGCGGCCCTGGGCGCCGAGGTCACCCTGATCGCCGGGCCGGTGACGCTGCCGACACCGGCAGGCGTTCGGCGTATCGATGTGCGCCGCGTTTTGGAGATGCGCGCCGCGGTGCTGGCCGAGTTGCCGGGGCAGGACGCCTACATCGCCGCCGCCGCGGTCGCCGACTACATGCCCGAGCACACTGCCGCGCAGAAGATCAAGAAGACCGGCGACACCCTCACCCTGATCCTGGTCAAGACGCCGGACATCCTGGCCGAGGTCGCCAACCACGCCGACCGGCCGCGCTGCGTGGTCGGCTTCGCGGCCGAGACCGCCGAACTCGAACGATACGCGCTGGGCAAATTGCGGGAAAAGCGCCTGGACATGATCGCCGCGAACGACGTCTCCCAGCCCGGCGTCGGTTTCGAATGCGACGACAATGCGCTGACGGTGTTTTCCGCCGAGGGCAAGCATGAAATCGGCCATGGCACCAAGGCCGAGGTCGCGCGGGAACTGCTCGGCCTGGTCGCCGAGCGGCTGGGACGCACGCCATGACCGCCGTCGCGCTTGGCCACGAGATCGAATTCCGGGTGCTGGACCCGCGCATCGGCAAGGAGTTTCCGCTGCCGGAATACGCGACGGAATCTTCGGCCGGGCTCGACCTGCGGGCGCTGTGCGACGGCCCGGTCGAATTGGCGCCCGGCGAGGCGCAGTTGTTTCCGACCGGGCTGGCGATCCACATCGGCGATCCCGGCCTGTGCGCGGTGATCCTGCCGCGCTCGGGTTTGGGCCACAAGCAGGGGCTGGTGCTCGGCAACCTGGTGGGCTTGATCGATGCCGACTACCAGGGGCCGCTCATGGTCAGCGTCTGGAATCGCGGGCAAAATCGCCAGCGGATCGAGCCGGGCGACCGCATCGCCCAGCTGGTGCTGCTGCCGGTGGCGCGGGCGCGCTTTCGCCAGGTCGAGAATTTCGTGCAAAGTAAGCGTGGCGAAGGTGGTTTTGGCCACACCGGCGCGCGCTGACCAAGGACGAGGACAGGATGAAACTTTCATTGGACCTCAAATCGCTCAAGCCGAACGGCGCGATGCCCGTGGTGGCGCTGGCCTTGCTGCTGTTGGCGCTGTGGCAGGCCTGGGGCGCCTGGACGATCTTCAACGCCCGCCACTTGCAAGGCGCGACGGTCGATGCCCGCGCCCACGTGGCGGAGGACCTCAAGGCCTTGCTCGACAGCCGGCTCTCCCAGGCCAACAGCCTGTCGCGGCGCGTCGCCTTGTTGAACGCCCTGCACGACGGCGACATGGCGGTGGCCCAGGAAATCGCCCGCACCAGCCTGGCCGGTTCCGAAACGGTGGAATTCCATAGTCCGAACTTCAGCGACGCCTATGCCGACATGGTCAAGTTCGGCTTCGGCAAGCTCGGAATCCTTGAGCGCGCGAGCCTGAATCGCAAGGCCGCGATAGCGGTGGTCAAGGACGCCATGAAGCCGCGCCTGGGGCTGGCGGTGCCGATCTACGACGAAGGTCGCCTGCTGCTGTTGGTGTACGCGCGCTATCCGCTCGATCCTGTCCGTGAAGCCGCCACCGGCGCGACGCCGGAAGGCGCGTACCTGGCGATTCGCCAGGGCAGCTACGCGGTGGTCGAGTTCGGCAACAAGGAGGAATTGCAGTTCCGGGCCGAATCGGGCGCCGCGCAAATTGCCGGCACGCCGCTCCGCGTGGTGGCCGCGGCGCCGTTGCCGGAAGTCGGCGCGTTCGGCGCCGGCGGTTGGGGCGAACTGATCATCGCGGCGGTGTTCATTGCCTTGGCCGCGGCCGTGTTCTGGTGGCCGCGCCTGGCGCCGCGCCTGGGCCGCGGTGGCCCGGCCGCGGTGGGCAAGCCGGAACACATGACGATGGCGGAATTGCAGAGCGCCGGAAAGATCCTGCCGCCGACGACGGCGCCGGCGCCGGTCCGGGTGACGTCGGAAGGGCCCGCGGCCCCGTCGATCAGCCTGGATCGCAGCATCTTCCGCGCCTACGACATCCGCGGCCTGGTCGGCCAGACTCTGGACGCCAACATCGCCCGCCTGATCGGCCAGGCCGTTGGCACCCTTATGCAGGAGAAAGGCCAGCGCAGCATCGTCGTCTGCCGCGACGGCCGGCTATCGTCGCCGGCGATGGCCGGCGCGCTGATCGAAGGCCTGCGCAAGGCCGGGCGCGAAGTGGTCGACATCGGCGAAGCGCCGACGCCGATGGCGTACTTCGCCGGTTTCCACCTGCGCACCGGCTGTTGCGTGTCGGTCACCGGCAGCCACAACCCGCCCGACTACAACGGCTTCAAGATCGTGGTCGACGGCGAGACCCTGGCCGGCGACGCGATCCAGAACCTGTACGCGCGCATCGCCGAAAACCGCCTGCAGCGCAGCGACTCGCTCGGCCTGCTGACCCAGAAGGACCTGAAGGACGACTACATTTCGCGGATCAGCGGCGACATCCAGATCGAGCGCAAGCTCAAGGTCGTGATCGATTGCGGCAATGGCGTCGCCGGGCGGATCGCCCCGGAATTGCTGACCGCGATCGGCGCCGACGTCGAGCCCCTGTATTGCGAAGTCGACGGGACTTTCCCGAACCACCACCCGGATCCGAGCGAGCCGGACAACCTCAAGGACCTGATCAGCGTGGTCAAACGGGTCGGCGCCGACATCGGCCTGGCGCTGGACGGCGACGGCGACCGGCTGGGCGTGGTCACCAAACAGGGCGAGATCATCTATCCCGACCGCGTGCTGATGCTGTTCGCCACCGACGTGCTCGAGCGCAATCCCGGCGCCTGCGTGATCTACGACGTCAAGTGCACCGGCCACCTGGCCACGCACATCCTGCGCCACGGCGGCAGCCCGCTGATGTGGAAGACCGGGCATTCCCTCATCAAGGCCAAGATGAAGGAAACCGAGGCCGAACTCGCCGGC
Organism: Gammaproteobacteria bacterium; assembly: GCA_025360985.1. GTDB lineage: Bacteria > Pseudomonadota > Gammaproteobacteria > Xanthomonadales > Xanthomonadaceae > Arenimonas. The sequence goes on from JANYBA010000394.1 coordinate 8,574, forward strand.
GAGATGAGCGGCCATTTCTTCTTCCGGGAACGCTGGTACGGCTTCGACGACGGCCTGTACGCGGCTTGCCGCCTGCTGGAAATCCTCGCCGCGCTGCCGGACGATCCGGAAACGGCCTTTGCCGAATTGCCCAAGGGCGTTTCCACCCCCGAACTCAAGGTGGCGGTGACCGAAGGCGAGCAGTACCGGCTGGTGGCGGAATTCGTTGCCAAGGCCAAGTTCGAGGGCGCGCGCATCGCCACCATCGATGGCCTGCGCGCCGACTGGCCGGATGGTTGGGGCCTCGTCCGCGCATCGAATACCACGCCAGTACTGGTCATGCGTTTCGACGCCAAGGATGCCGATTCGTTGGCGCGGATCCAGGCGGTATTCCGCGAGCAGTTGCTGGCGATCGCGCCGAGCCTGGCGCTACCGTTCTGACCTGGCGTCAGGGCGTGGTGGCGGCGGTTGGCGCCGGCGCGGCAGGCGCCGTGCCGACCGGCGTGGCCGCACGCAGCACGCGGTAACGCGCCAGCATGCGCTGGAACTCGTCGGTGAGCGCCGCCAATTCCTGTTCGTGGCTGACCTGGAAGGCCTGTTGCCGGACCAGTTCCTCGTGCAGGCTGTTGAGCGTCTTGATCCGGATCGGGAACACCTTGCGGTGGTCGAGCTCGGCTTCGGACGAGACCTCGAGCAGGTCGGCCAGGTTGTTGTACAGGCTCTTGACGCTGGCATCGGTCGATCGCAGCGTCAGCTTGATCAGGTTGATCCGGGCGTTGTAGGCGCGGATCAGGTCGGCTTCGGTCTCGTAACTGGCGAGCATCACCGATTCCACCCGCGCCTGGTCGGCCACGACTTGCGCGGTCTGCGCCGCCGCGGCCTGGTCGGCGGCCAGCTTCGCGCGTTCTTCGTCGGTCAATGCGCGCGCCACCGAGCCAAGCTTGTAGCCGGTCTTGGGACTGAATTCGTCGCGGGCCTGGCTCACCGCTTCCGGCGGCAAGGCATCGTCGAAGTGGACCTTGCCGTCCTTGTCGACCCAGCGATAGAGCTTGGGTCCGGTGTCCTGCGCGAGGGCGCCGGCGGTCGTGGCGGCGGCGAGCAGGGCGAGGAACAGGATCTTGGTTTTCATGGCGAAGTCCTTGGTTCAGGTGTCGCTGCCATAGCGCGCACGATACGCCACCAGGGCGTCCTTGTGCGCTGCCACGTCCGGCCGCTCGTCGGCCAGGTCGAGCAGGTCGGACAAGCCGGCGATGGCGATCACCGGCAGGCCGAATTCGGCCGCGACTTCCTGCGCCGCCGAACGTGTGCCCGTTTGCCCGCGCTCCTGGCGGTCGAGCGCGATCACGACGCCGCAGGGCCGGCCG
>JANYBA010000004.1 GCA_025360985.1 Gammaproteobacteria bacterium
CGCCTGCGGATCGGCTGACGAAAAGGGGCCAGAGTGAAGTTTCGCGACGCGGTACCCGTCAAATGACCGAAATTCCCGGCGCGAAATTCACTCTGGCCCCTTTTCGCCTCGCAATTCTCGCCTCCGGCCGCGGCAGCAACCTGCGCGCCGTCCTCGAATCGATTCAGCGTGGCGATATCGCAGCCTCGCTGGTCGGCGTTTTTTCTGACAAACCGGCTTGCGGCGCCCTCGCCCTGGCCCGCGAAGCGGGCGTGCGGACCGTCGCCCTTTCGCCGCGGAATTACCCGTCGCGCGATGCCTTCGATGAATCCCTGTTCAACGAAATCGCCACCGTTCAGCCCGACCTCATCGTTCTGGCCGGATATATGCGCATCATTGGCGAAAATTCCGTCCGCAAGTTCGAAGACCGCATGATCAACCTCCATCCCTCTTTGCTGCCCGCCTACCCCGGCCTGGATACCTACGCCCGCGCCTTGGCGGACGGCGCCGGCGAGCATGGCTCCAGCGTGCATCGGGTCATCCCGGCCCTCGACGCCGGCCCCGTCCTGGCGCAGGTGCGGGTGCCGGTGCTGCCCGGAGATGACGCCGAATCGCTGGCGCAACGCACCCAGGCGCGCGAGCATCCCTTGCTTGTTGCCTGCCTGCAGGCCCTCGCCAGCGGACGCATGCGATTGGGCCTTGGCCTGCCGACCTACGACGCGCGGCCGATCATGGCGCCGCTGCAATTGACGGCGCGCAACGAGTTGGAGTGGGCGCCATGACGATCCGATCCGCCGGCCTGGCGACGCTGTTGCTGGCGCTGGCTTCCTCCGCGTTCGCCGCCGCGCCGCCGCCGTTCACCGCGCGCTATGAAGTCCTGCGCAATGGCGACCCCACCGGCGAGGCGACGATCAGCTTCAGCGCCGGCGCCGATGGCCACTACCAATTGCGCACGATCACCAGCGGCACCTCGGGCCTCGCGGCGCTGACCGGACTGCACGTCGAGGAGACCTCGGTGCTGTCCTGGCGCGGCCAGCAGCCGGAGACGCTGCGCTACGACTATGTGCAGAAGGTCGGCTGGAAATCGCGCGAGCGGCACCTGCGCGTCGATCCCGCCAGCCAGCGCATCGACTACCAGGACAAGGACCGGGACTACTCGCCGACCTACCGGTCTGGAGTGCTCGATCGCCACGCGATCACCGTCGCGCTGATGCAGGACGCCGCGCTCGGCAAGTCCGGCGACCTGTTGTTCTGGGTGCCGGACAAGGACAGCCTGCAGCCGTGGCACTACCGCACCGGCGCCACCTCGATGCTGCAGACCGCGCTCGGGCCGCAACCCGGCCTGCGCGTGGACCGCATCCGCGATGACGACAGCGGCCGCAAGACGACGTTGTGGCTGGCGACCGGTCGCGGCTTCGTGCCGCTGCGGCTGATCCAGAGCGAAGACAACGGCGAGACGATCGAACTGCGGATCACGTCGCTGCGTTAGGCGGCGACGCGGCGGATCTTCGCGCCGAGTCCGCCGAGTTTTTCTTCGATGTTTTCGTAACCGCGATCGATGTGGTAGATCCGGTCCACGGTTGTTTCGCCTTTGGCTACCAGACCTGCAAGCACCAGCGAAGCCGAAGCGCGCAGGTCGGTCGCCATGATCGGCGCGCCGGTCAGGGTCTCGACGCCGCGGATGATCGCGGTATGGCCGTCGATGTGGATGTCGGCGCCGAGCCGCATCAATTCGTTCATGTGCATGAAACGGTTTTCGAAGATCGTTTCCTTGATCACGCCGACGCCCTCGGCCACGCAGTTGAGCGCGGCGAATTGCGCCTGCATGTCGGTCGGGAAGCCCGGGTAAGGCGCGGTGGTCAGGTTGACGGCGCGGGGTCGCCGGCCGCCCATGTCCAGTTCGATGAAGTCGGGGCCGGTGTTGATGTGCGCGCCGGCGTCTTCGAGTTTCTGCAACACCCCGTCCAGGATGTTGGCGCGCGTGCGGCGCGCCAATACGCGGCCGCCGGTGATCGCGCCGGCGACCAGGAAGGTGCCGGTCTCGATCCGGTCCGGCATGACGTCGTAATGCCCACCGCTCAGCCGGTCGACGCCCTCGATGACCATGCGATTGGTTCCGGCGCCCTCGATCTTCGCGCCCATCGCGATCAGGCAGTGGGCGAGGTCGACGACTTCGGGCTCCTCGGCGCAGTTTTCCAACACGGAAGTGCCGCGGGCCAACACCGCCGCCATAAGTACGTTTTCGGTGCCGGTGACGGTGACCATCTCGAAGGAATATCGGCCGCCGCGCAGGCGGTCGCAACGCGCCTTGACGTAGCCATTCTCAACCACGACCTCAGCGCCCAGCGCCTGCAGGCCGCGGATGTGCTGGTCGACCGGGCGCGAGCCGATCGCGCAGCCGCCGGGCAGCGAGACTTCCGCGTGGCCGTACTTGGCCAGCAACGGACCGAGCACCAGGATCGAGGCGCGCATCGTCTTGACCAGTTCGTAGGGCGCGACCGTCGAGATGGTGCGGGTCGGGTCGACCGTGATCGTGAGCTTCTCGTCGACCGTCAACGGCGCGCCGAGGGCGCCGAGCAGCTCCATGGTCGTGGTGACGTCGTGCAGGTGCGGCACGTTGCCGACCGAGATCGGCGCGTCGGCGAGCAGGGTCGCGCAGAGGATCGGCAGGACGGCGTTCTTGGCGCCGGAAATCTGCACCTCGCCGTTCAGGACTTCGCCGCCGGTGATCACGATCTTGGCCATACGAATCCTAGTTCTGCGGAAAGGGGGTCGCGTGAAAAGGGGCCAGCGTGAATTTCGCAAGCGAAACTTCACTCTGGCCCCTTTTCATCGGGCTTCGTCGGGGGTGAGCGTGCGCAAGGCGAGGGCGTGGATTTCCCGGCCCATGAGCGTGCCGAGGGTGGCGTACACCATCCGGTGTCGGGCCAGCGGCAGCTTGCCGCGGAAGGCTTCGAAGACGACTTCCGCTTCGAAATGAACGCCGTCATCGCCGTGGACGACCGCCCGGGCGCCCGGCAGGCCGGCCTCGATCAATTGCTGGATCTGCGGGGCATTCATCGTTAAAGCCTTACAATACAGCCCCCATCATACCGCTTGCCCCTGCATGACCGCCGTTCCCGCCGCCCCGCCCGAGCATTCCGACGCCGCCCTCGAACAGAGCGGGCGGCGCGTGGTCGGGGTCGAAATCCAGGCGCTGCAGGCGCTGCAATCGCGGATCGGCCCGGAGTTCGCCCTCGCCTGTCGGGAGTTGCTCGCCTGTCGCGGCCGGGTGATATGCACTGGCATGGGCAAGTCCGGCCATATCGCCACCAAGATCGCCGCGACGCTGGCCTCGACCGGCACCGCCGCGTTCTTCCTGCACCCGGGTGAAGCCAGCCACGGCGACCTCGGCATGGTCAAGGACCTGGACGTGGTGCTGGCCCTGTCGAATTCCGGCGAGACCGCCGAGATCCTGACCATCGTCCCGGCGCTCAAGCGCCAGGGCAACCGCATCGTCGCCATGACCGGCCGATCCGATTCGCGCCTGGCGCGCCTGGCCGACGTGCACCTGGATGTCAGCGTGCCCGAGGAGGCCTGCCCGCTCGGGCTGGCGCCGACCTCGAGCACGACCGCGGCACTGGTGCTGGGCGATGCCCTGGCCGTGGCCCTGCTGGAAGCACGCGGCTTCACCGCCGAGGATTTCGCCCGCTCGCATCCGGCCGGGAGCCTAGGCCGCCGATTGTTGCTGCGGATCAGCGACGTGATGCACAGCGGCGACGGCGTACCGCGCGTCGCGGCCGATGCCACGGTCGGCCAGGCCCTGGTCGAAATGAGCCGCAAGCGGCTGGGCATGACCGCTGTCGTGGATGCCCAGGAGCGCTTGCTCGGCGTGTTCACCGATGGCGACCTGCGCCGTGCGCTGGACGATGCCCGGGTTGACCTGCGCATCTTGCCGGTCAGCGCCCTCATGGGCCACGCGCCCAAGACCATCGGCCCGGACCAGTTGGCGGCGGAAGCAGCGCACCTGATGGAAGAACACAAGATCAATTCTCTGGTTGTGGTTGATGGCGAGCAACGCGTGGTCGGCGCCCTGAACATCCATGATCTGCTGCAGGCGCGGGTCGTTTGATGGCCTTGCTATCGCCCGCCGTTTTAAATGCGCATGCGGCGGCGGTGCGCCTTGCGGTATTCGATGTGGATGGCAGCCTGACCGACGGCCGCCTCTGGTTCGACGCTGACGGCCAGGAGAGCAAGGCATTCCATGTGCAGGACGGCCTCGGCCTGCGTCTGCTTGAAGATCAGGGCATTCCCGTGGCGTTGATCACCGCGCGTGAGAGCGCCGCCGTGCGCGCCCGGGCCAGCGACTTGCGCCTGGCCCATGTCTTCACCGGCGTGTCCGACAAGCATCAGTGCCTGGAAGCCCTCTGTGCGCAACTCGAAATCCCGATGGCAGCGGTCGCCTACCTTGGCGACGACCTGCCCGACCTGGCGGTCTTTCCGCGGGTCGGGCTCGCCGCAACCCCAGCCGATGGCCACCCCTGGGTCCGCGAACGTGCGCACTGGGTGAGCGCCCGCCAGGGCGGGGCAGGAGCAGCCCGGGAATTGTGCGACCTGATTCTTACCGCCCGTGGCCAAAAGGGCGCCGTGCTGTCCCGGTATTTGCCACGATGAAGCGTCGTTATGTCGCCCTGGGGCTGCTGGCGCTGGCCAGCAGTGCCGGCCTGGCCCTATGGCAGCTGCAGCCACCGGCGCGTCCGCGCCCGCACGAACCAATCCGTTCGGACTACATCCTGGGCAACTTCGAACTCACCTCGCTCGACAGCGCCGGCAAGGAGTCATTCTCGGTGCGTTCCCCGCATCTGGAGCGCGACCTGCATGGCAAGAGCCTGACCCTGCAGTCGCCGGAATTCTCCTTCCCGGACAAGGACGGCGGTCGCTGGCTGGCGACTTCGCGATCAGCCTGGATCGCCGAAAAGGGCGTGGAAGTCCGGTTGCTTGACCAGGTCGAACTGATTGGCCCGCCGACGCCTACCGGCGACCGCACCCGCTTCAACACCCAGCGCCTGCAGATTTTCCCAAAGGCCGACCAGGCGCGTAGCGACGATCCCGTGACCGTCACCCGGGCCGACTCTATACTCAGCGGCACTGGCTTGCGTGCCGACATGCACAGCCACCACATCCAATTGCTTGCCGATGTCAAAGGACGTTATGCGCCCCACCGCCAGTAACCCGCTGTTCTTGCCCAGCCTCGCCCTCGCTGCGTTGTTGCCGCTGGCGACCGCAGCCAAGACCAGTGACCGCAATGCCGCCATGGACGTGGCCGCCGACCGGACCGATGCGACCCTTGGCGATGACAGCGATTCGGTGCTGGCCGGAAACGTGGTCATCACCCAGGGAACGCTCCAGGTGCATGCCGACAAGGCGGTGATCCACCGCAAGGGCGGCGACATCACCCAGGTCGAACTGACCGGCGCCCCGGCCACGCTCAAGCAAGTCGCCGACAATGGCGACCCGATGAATGCGCGCGCCAGTGTGATCGTCTACACGCTCAACTCAGACCTGATCGTGCTCACCGGCGGCGTTGTGGTGGAGCAAACACGCGGCACCTTGCGCGGCGAGACCATCAAGTACGACCTCAAGACCGGGCACCTGGATGGTGGCGGCGACGGCAATCGCGTGCAGATGCGCATCCTGCCCAAGAACATGGCGGCCGGCGGCACTCCCTGATGCTGTCTGCCCGCGGATTGCGCAAGCGCTATCAATCGCGCGAGGTCGTGCACGACTTCG
>JANYBA010000010.1 GCA_025360985.1 Gammaproteobacteria bacterium
GGAAAGCCTCGACGCCGCCGGGCTGGCGCGCTGGAACGACTATCGCCGCCTGCGCCTGGGCGGCGACCGCGGATTGTCGGAACATGGATTCGTGCAGTATTTCGCCGAGATCGCCAAGCTACGCGCCGAACAGGGTCCCGGACCGGCGCAGGCCGTGTTGGACGCGCTCGATGCCTGGGGCCGCGACATCGAGGCCAGCCTGTGAGCCAGCACTTTTCCGACAAGACCTTCAAGTTCCTGCGCGCGCTCGCCCGCAACAACGAGCGCGAATGGTTCCACGCGCACAAGGAAGGCTACGAGCAGCACCTGCGCCAGCCCTTCCTGCGCCTGATCGCAGACCTGCAGCCGGACCTGCTGGCGATCAGCCAACACTACCGCGCCGATCCCAAGCCGGTCGGCGGTTCGCTGTTCCGCATCCACCGCGACACGCGCTTTTCCAACGACAAGACGCCGTACAAGCCCTGGAGCGGCGCGCGCTTCTTCCATGAGCGCAGCAAGCAGGTCGAAGCGCCGTCGTTCTATTTGCACGTCCAGCCCGGTAACTGCTTCATTGGCGCCGGGCTTTGGCACCCGGAGCCCGAGACGCAACGCAAGATCCGCCAATTCATCTTCGACAACCCGGGCAGCTGGAAAGCAGCGGTGCAGGCGCCGGCATTCAAGCGGCGCTTCGACATGGAAAGCGAGTCGCTGAGCCGGCCGCCGCGCGGTTTTCCCTCCGACCACGAGCTGATCGCCGACCTCAAGCGCAAGAATTTCGTCGCCATGGCCGCGCTCGACGACGAGGTCGTGCTCGGCCCGCGATTGCGAAAGTCGGTGGCCGATGCGTTCAAGGCGGTGTCGCCGCTGGTCGACTATCTCTGCGCCGCGCTCGACCTCGAGTTCTGAACCGACCGGCATGGATGCGCGCCTGCGCAAGTTCGCGGTTTTCTACTTCTTTTACTACGGGGCGCTGGGCGCCTACACGCCCTACATCGGCCGCTGGGTGGTGGCACTCGGGCATGGTGGCTACGTGGTCGGCGCGATGTTGGTGCTCTGGTACGCCAGCCGGATCGTGGCGCCGCCGCTCTGGAGCCGCGTGCAGCGCCGCAGCCAGCGTCCCGGGCTGTGGCTGGTCATCGGTTCCGCGCTGACGCTGGGTTCGTTCCTCGGCTTCACTGGTGTCCGCGCGGTCTGGCCGTTGTTGTCCGTCATGATGCTGTTCGGCCTGTTCTACAACGCGCTGATGCCGCAATTCGAGGCGATGACGCTGGCCGCGCTCGGCACGCGCAGCGCCGACTACGGCCGGATTCGCGTCTGGGGTTCGATCGGATTCCTGTTCGTATCCGGCAGCTATGGCTGGCTGCTCGATCGCCTGGGCTCGCTGGCGTTTCCCTGGGTGATGGCGCCGTGGCTGCTGGCGATGGTGGCGGCGGCGTGGCTGCATCGCGACAACAGCCCACCCACGCACGCGGCCGAAACGGGCGACGCGGGACACCTGTGGAAGCGGCCGGGCGTTCGCCGTTTCCTGCTGGTGGCGCTGCTGATGCAGGTCGGCTTCGGCGCGTTCTACGTTTTCTACACGCTGCACCTGCAGGCGCAGGGCTACTCCGGCGCGACCATCGGCCTGCTCTGGGCGGTTGGCGTGATCATCGAGATCGGCATGTTCTGGCGGGCGCCGAAATTGATCGAGCGCCACGGCGCCGCGCCGCTGATGTCGTTCTGCCTGGCCGTCACCATCCTGCGCTGGACGCTCACCGGCCTGTTCGCGCCCCTGCTCTGGCTGATGTTCGCGGCGCAGTTGCTGCACGCCTTCAGCTTCGCCGCTTTCCACGCCAGCTGCCAACGCCAGATCGCCGACCTGTTCCCTGGCCGGCATTCGGCCGCGGGCCAGAGCCTGTACTTCGGCTTCAGCTCCGGCGTCGGCGGCGTGCTCGGTTCCGCGCTGGCATCGTATCTATGGGAATGGCGCAGCGGCGAATCCGCCTTCCTCGGCAGCGCCGTCGTGGTCGCGGTGGCTTGGGTGATCTACGCGCTGCGGCAGAAACCGCTCGACGCCTAGAACATCCCGGAAATCTTGCCGTCATCGTCGATCGCGAAATTCGACGACGCCGGCACGGCGGCGAGGCCCGGCATGGTCATCATCTCGCCGGTCAGCGGCACGCAGAACCCGGCGCCGGCGCTGAGGCGGATCTCGCGCACTGTCAGGGTGAAATCCCGGGGCCGGCCGTGCACCTTGGGATCGTCGGACAGGGACATCTGCGTCTTGGCCATGCACACCGGCAGCTCGCCATAGCCCAGTTCGTTGATGTGCTCTAGGTCGCTGACCGCGCGCGGCAGCAGGGCGATGTCGGCGGCGCCGTAGATCTTGCGGGCGATGGTCCGGATCTTGTCCTCGATCGGCATTTCCAGCGGGTACAGGAATTTCTGCGTGCCGTTGGCCTTGGCGCAGGCGCCGACCACGGCTTCGGCAAGTTCCAGCCCGCCGGCGCCGCCCTGACCGAAGACGTCGATGACGTGCGCTTCCAGGCCCAGCTCGCGACAGGAGGCGACCACGAGTTGCAATTCCTCCTCGGTGTCGCTGGCGAAACGGTTGATCGCCACCACTGGTTGCAGGCCGTATTCGTGGATGCTTTCGGCGTGCTTGGCCAAATTGCCCATGCCGAGTTTCAATGCTTTCAGGTCCGGCGCGCCGACCGCGCTGATCGCGACGCCGCCGTGCATTTTCAGGGCCTTGACCGTCGCCACCAGCACCACCGCCGACGGCCACAGCCCGGCGGCGCGGCACTTGATGTCGAGGAATTTCTCGCCGCCGAGGTCGAAGCCGAATCCGGCTTCGGTGACCACGTAATCGGCCAGGCCCAGCGCCATGCGCGTGGCGATGATGCTGTTGCAGCCGTGGGCGATGTTGCCGAATGGCCCGCCGTGCACGAAGGCCGGCACGCCCTCGACCGTTTGCACCAGGTTCGGCTTGAGCGCGTCGCGCAGCACGATGGCCATGGCGTCGGTCGCTTGCAGGTCGCTGGCGGTGACCGGTTTGCCGGTGCTGGAATAGCCAAGCAGGATGCGCGCCAGCCGCTCTTTCAAGTCGGCCAGGTTCGTGCTCATGCACAGGATCGCCATGACTTCGGAGGCGGCGGTGATGTCGAAGCCGTCGGCGCGCTTGACGCCGGTCACGCGGCCACCCTGCCCCAGCGCGATGCTGCGAAGGGCGCGGTCGTTCATGTCCATGGCGCGGCGCCAGCGCACCTGTTCGACATCGAGGTCGATCTTCTTGTGGTAAAGCGCGTTGTCCATCAGGGCCGACAACAGGTTGTGCGCCGCCGTGACCGCGTGCATGTCGCCGGTGAAATGCAGGTTGATGTCCTCCATCGGCAGCACCTGCGAATAACCGCCGCCGCAACCGCCACCCTTGACGCCGAACACCGGCCCCATCGACGGCTCGCGCACCGCGACGATCGCCTTCTTGCCCAGGCGCGCCAAGGCCTGCGTCAGGCCGACCGTGGTCGTGGTCTTGCCCTCGCCGGCCGGCGTCGGATTGATCGCCGACACGAGTATCAACTTGCCCGGCGCCTGCTCGGGGTGCGAGGTGGTCGCGTCGAGCGCCACCTTGGCCTTGTAGCGGCCGTAGGGCTCGAGGTACTTCGCCGACAAATGCAACTGCGCGGCGATCTCCTCGATCGGCTTGAGCTTGGTCGATTGCGAGACCTCGAGATTTTCATTGCGACTCATTGCTTTTTTCCCTTCCAGGACGCCAATGGTGGCGGGCGAGGCGTCGCCTCGCCGCGGACAACAGGACCCGCGAATACATTTTGTGGAATCCGAGCAGCGCGCCGAATACCGGCCCCATCGAACGGCGCCCCGACCGCGGATCGGTTCGCGGCACCACCGCGGAGCCGAAATATAGCCTTGTTGGCGATGCGCCGTCGCCGGCCACCATCAGCCAGGACCGGGTGCGGCCGGTGAATTCGGCCAGCAGCAATTGCTCGGCATTGCGATCTTCGACCCGCCACGCCGCGAAGGCGTCAATTTCGCCAGCGCCAAGCTGGCGGGCCTGATCCAAGGTAGATGGCCGGGACACGATCCACTGCAGGATGCGCCTTTCGACTCCGAAAACTGCCGTGGAGTAGAAGGCCTCGACGAACCGGGCGAGGGTCACCGGCGCCGCGAACTCAGTGACGTAGCAATCGACGTAGGCGCCCGCGCGCACGTAGCGCTCCAGCAGCGAGCCGGCCGGCAGGTCGCAGGCCGTCACCACCCGAGCTGCTTGCTCAATGTTGCCGTGTCGAAATAGTCGGCCTTGTAGACGATCCTGCCATTGGCGACCCGCACGAAGCTGATGCCCTTGAGGTTGATCTTCTGGTGCGATGCGCCGATGCCGTTCCAGGAACCGATATTGGTGCCGGTGTAGGTCCATTCGTAGGCGATCGCACCGCCGCTCGCGGCCGGCTCACTGCGCATTTCCCAGTGCCCGTCCGGCACCGCCTTCTGGTAAAGGTCGAGGACGTTGTTCACGGCATCGCCGCGGGTGTTCTGGACTTGCCCGGAGAAGGCGTCGAAATAATGCACGTGCTCGTCGAGCATCATGCCGGCGCGGACGACGTCGTGGTCGTTGATCGCCTTTAGATAGGCATCGATGACCGCGCGCTCTCCGCTCGCCACCGGCGTAGCTGCGCGCACCGGCGCAGCGGCGGGCTTGGCTGCGACTTTGACCGCGACGGGTGCCTCGGCGACGGGCTCTTGGCCGCAGGCGGCAAGCAGGCAGGACGCAACGATAATGGCGTAGTGCGCTGGCTTCAAGTTCGATCCCGGTTGGTCAGTGCTTGATCATGATGTGCCGCACCGAAGTGTAATCCTCCAGGCCGTACATGGACATGTCCTTGCCGTAACCGGACTTCTTCACGCCGCCATGCGGCATCTCGCTGACGAGCATGAAATGGGTGTTGACCCAGGTGCAGCCGTACTGCAGTTCGGCGCAAACCCGCATGGCCTTGCCGATGTCCGAGGTCCAGACCGAGGACGCCAGCCCGTAGTCGCTGTCGTTGGCGAAGGCGATCGCTTGGTCGGCGTCGCTGAACCGGGTCACCGACACCACCGGCCCGAATATCTCCTTGCGCACGACCTCGTCGTCCTGGGTGGCGCCGGCGATGACGGTCGGCTCGTAGAAAAAACCGCCGCCCGACCCGGCCTTGCCGCCGGCGACGATCTCGATGTGTTTCTCGGCCCGGGCGCGGTCGACGAAACCGGCGACGCGATCACGCTGCGCCGCCGATACCAGCGGGCCCAGTTCGACGCCTTCCTCGTCCTGGGTGCCGGACTTGATGCTCGACACGGCCGACGCGAGGTCGGCGACGAAGTTGTCGTACTTCTTGTCCTGCGCATAGATGCGGCAAGCGGCGGTGCAGTCCTGGCCGGCATTGTAGTAGCCGAAGGCACGGATGCCGGCCACCACTTCCTCGATGTTGGCATCGTCGAACACGATCACCGGCGCCTTGCCGCCTAGTTCGAGGTGGGTGCGCTTGAGGGTGGCGGCGGCGACCTCCAGCATCTTCTGTCCGGTAGCGATCGAGCCGGTGAGTGAGATCATCCGCACCTGCGGCGCCGAGACCAGCGGCTGGCCAACGTTCGGGCCGCGGCCGAAGACGATATTGGCCACGCCATGCGGCAGGAGGTCGCCGATCAGTTCGAAGAAACGCAGCGAGGTCAGCG
>JANYBA010000059.1 GCA_025360985.1 Gammaproteobacteria bacterium
AGCAGGGGAGCCCCTTCGGCCTCTCGGGCATCTCTCCGGATATGGTTGTCAGCGACCTGCCCGTGGGCAGGCCGCCTAGGATAGCCGTTCAGCCGGTCTCCGGTAAACCGGATTCGCGCTCGGCGCCTTCGCCGCGACTGCTGCCGTCCCGGCCGATCTTCTGGAAGATTTCCTCGCGGTGCACGGCGACGTCCTTGGGGGCATTGATGCCCACGCGCACCTGGTTGCCCTTCACTCCGAGGACGGTCACGGTGACCGCGCCCCCGATCATCAGGGTCTCGCCGACGCGTCGCGTCAGAATCAGCATGGCCTGCCTCCCGATACATCCGTGCACCGGCCGGCGGCCAGGGCCGCGCGGTTCCAGGCCGCGCATTGCCAGTGCGACCTGATTCGATGGTAGATCGCTGCGGGTCGGCGTGCAACGAAGCCCGTAGCAGTTTCAGACCAGGCGTTCGGCCACCCAGGCGGGCACGTTCGCCAGTGCTTCCACGAGCGCGGGCCCGTCCTGGCCGCCACCCTGGGCCATGTCCGGTCGGCCGCCACCCTTGCCGCCGATCTGGGCGGCGACATGCGCCAGCAGTTCCCCGGCCTTGACGCGGCCCAGTACCGAGCCTTGCACGCCCGCCACCAGCGAGGCCTTGCCGCCCTCGGCCGAGGCCAGCAGGATAACGGCGTCGCCGAGCCGCCCTTTGAGCGTGTCGACGGCGTCGCGCAGCGCTTTCGCGTCCAGCCCTTCCAGCCTGGCCGCGACCACCTTGATGCCGGAAACGTCGGTCGCGCTGGCCGCGAGGTCCGAGGTCGCGCCGGCCGCGGCCTTGGCTTTGAACGATTCGATCTCGCGCTCGAGTTTCTTCTGGCGATCGAGCAATTGCCGGATCTTGTCGACGACATCGTCGCTGCGACCGCCGAGCAGTTCGGCTGCCTGCTCCAGGCGCGACTCCTGCCCGGCGAAGTAAGCCAGCGCGCCGGCGCCGGTCGTCGCCTCGATGCGGCGCACCCCGGCGGCGACGCCGCCCTCGGAAATCAACTTGAATACGCCGATGTCGCCGGTGTGGTGCACGTGGGTGCCGCCGCAAAGCTCGGTGGAGAAGTCGCCCATCTTGAGCACGCGGACGCGTTCGCCGTATTTCTCGCCGAACAGGGCCATGGCGCCGAAATCGATCGCCTCGGCCATGCCCATGTGGTGGACCTCAGCTTCCGAGTTGGCACGAATTTCATCGTTGACGAGCGTCTCGATCTTGGCCAGTTCCTCGGCGGAAATTGGCTGGAAATGCGCGAAGTCAAAGCGCAGTCGATCCGGGGCCACCAGCGAACCTTTTTGCGTGACGTGCTCGCCCAGCACCTTGCGCAAGGCGGCGTGCAGCAAGTGCGTGGCCGAATGGTTGAGGATGATCGCCTGGCGACGATCGCCGTCGACGCGCGCGGACAGCCTGCCGCCCACCTTCAACGAACCCTTTACCAGCTTGCCGACGTGGCCGTGGAATATCGCCGACAACTTGACGGTGTCGCTGACCTCGAAACGATCGTTGCCCGGATCGAGCAGGACGCCGGTATCGCCGACCTGGCCGCCGGATTCGGCATAGAACGGCGTGCGGTCGAGGATGACGACCGCCTCTTCACCGGCACCGAGGCCCGGCACCGGTTTGCCGTCGCGGACGATGGCGACGACCTTGCAGCCGTCCACCTCCAGGGTCTCGTAGCCGAGGAATTCACTGGCGTGCAGGGAAGCGACCAATTCGGCCGGCAATCCGGCGACACCAGCGAACCTGCTGGCCGAGCGGGCGCGATCGCGCTGTTCGTCCATCAGCTTTTCGTACTGCGTATTGGCGCCGTCGGCGAGGCCGCTGCCTTTCTCGCGCAGGATGTCGACGATCAGGTCGGGCGGGCAGCCGTAGGTATCGTGCAACTGGAACAATTGTTCGCCATCCAGTTTGCCGCCGCTGGCGGCCAACGCCGATTCCAACCGCATCATCCCGGCGTCGAGCGTGCTCGCGAACGCCGCCTCTTCAGCCTTGAGCGCCTGCTCGATGAATGGCTGCTTCGCCTTCAGTTCCGGATAGGCGCCGGCCATCGTCTCGGACAGCGGTTGGACCATGCGCCAGAACAGGCCGTCGGCGCCGAGCGCGCCGAGCTTCCAGATGTGGCGAATGGCGCGCCGGATGATCCGGCGCAGCACGTAGCCTCGGCCTTCGTTCGAGGGCAGCACGCCATCGACGATGAGGAAGGAACAGGCGCGGATATGGTCGGCGATCACCCGCAGCGACTTGTTGTCGAGGTCGCCGGTGTTCGTCAGATTCGCCGCAGCCTTGATCAGGTGCTGGAACAGGTCGATCTCGTAATTGCTGTGCACGTGCTGCAGCACCGCCGCCAGGCGCTCCAGGCCCATGCCCGTGTCCACGCACGGCGCCGGCAACGGCAGCAATGTGCCATCGGGCTGGCGATCGAACTGCATGAAGACGTTGTTCCAGATCTCGATGTAGCGATCGCCGTCCTCGTCCGGGGAACCCGGGGGGCCGCCCGGGATATGCGCGCCGTGGTCGTAGAAGATTTCGGTGCAGGGTCCGCAAGGGCCGGTGTCGGCCATCTGCCAGAAATTGTCGGAAGCAAACGGCGCGCCCTTGTTGTCGCCGATGCGGATGATCCGCTCGGCAGGCAAACCGACGACCTTGTGCCAGATGTCGAAGGCTTCGTCATCGGTCTGGTAGACGGTGGCCAGAAGTTTGTCTTTCGGCAGTTGCCAAACACCGGTCAGCAGCTCCCAGGCGTAGACGATGGCGTCATGCTTGAAATAGTCGCCGAAGCTGAAGTTGCCCAGCATCTCGAAGAAGGTGTGGTGGCGGGCGGTGTAACCAACCTGGTCGAGGTCGTTGTGCTTGCCACCGGCGCGCACGCAGCGCTGCGAGCTCACCGCGCGCTTGTAGCTGCGCTTCTCGGCGCCCAGGAACACGTCCTTGAACTGCACCATGCCGGCATTGGTGAACAGCAGGGTCGGGTCGTTGCCAGGCACCAGCGGGCTGGACGGCACGATGGTGTGGCCCTTGGAAGCGAAGAAATCGAGGAATTCCTGGCGAATCTGCGCGGTCGAGCGCGGGGCGGAGTTTTTCATCCGCCTAGAATATCAGTCTTAAAATCGGCAGGCTCAAATTCAGCAAGCTTCGAAATCCCCTTCGCCTGGAGCCTCGCGTCCGATCGCAGCGGCCGCCTTCTGGTCAAACCCGCGTCGGAGAAGGAAATCGCCGGCCTTGCGCCGTACCGCGGGGTCGGTCAGGTCCTTGCTGCCGTAACGTCGCGCTACCAGTCGACGGGCGCTGTCGGTCCAATCGGTGTCGCAGGCCTGCATGGCATTCTCGATGTCTTCCCTGGCGAGGCCGTGGGTACCCAACTCCGCGCGTATGTACCGGGGCCCGTAGCCGGCCCCTGCCCGCGTCCGGGCAAGGGCTTCGGCAAAACGGGCGTCGTTCTGGAAGTCCTGCCGCGCCAGGACGAGGAGCGCGGCATCAGCGTCTTCCCGTTCGACGCCCCGGGCACGCAACTTTCGGGACAGCTCGCGGCGCGAGTGGTCGCGCCGCACCAGCAGGCCCAGGGCCCGCTGGTAGGCGGATGGTTCGGGGCGATCCTTCTTGCTTCGCCCCGCCCTCATCAGGCTTCCGCGGTGTCGGCGGCGGGCTTGGGCGCCACCGGCTTGGGCAGGAGGCGCTCGCGGATCTTCGCCTCGAGGTCGATCGCCATCTTGGGATTGTCCTTGAGGTACTGGCGGGCGTTCTCCTTGCCCTGGCCGATCCGTTCGCCGAAGCAGCTGAACCAGGCACCGGACTTCTCGACCAGCTTGGCCTCGACGCCCATCTCAATCAGCTCGCCTTCGCGGGAAATGCCTTCGCCGTAGAGGATCTCGGTGATGACCTGTTTGAACGGCGGTGCCATCTTGTTCTTGACCACCTTGATCTTGGTCTCGTTGCCGATGATCTCGTCGCCCTTCTTGACCGACCCGATGCGGCGGATGTCCAGGCGCACCGAAGCGTAGAACTTGAGCGCGTTGCCGCCGGTGGTGGTCTCGGGATTCTGCCCGGGCATCATCATGCCGATCTTCATGCGCAGCTGGTTGATGAAGATGACCATGCAGTTGGAGCGATTGATGTTGCCGGTCAACTTGCGCAGGGCCTGGCTCATCAGGCGCGCCTGCAGGCCGACCTGCAGTTCGCCCATCTCGCCTTCGATCTCGGCCTTGGGCGTGAGCGCGGCCACGGAGTCGATCACGACCACGTCGACGGCGTTCGAGCGCACCAGCATGTCGACGATCTCGAGCGCCTGTTCGCCGGTGTCGGGCTGGGAAATAAGCAGGTCCTCGAGGTTCACGCCAAGCTTCTGGGCATAGCCGGGATCGAGCGCATGCTCGGCATCGACGAA